>DATIQH010000371.1:0-2116 GCA_035471155.1 Nitrospiraceae bacterium
GATATTGTGGAAAGAGTGGTTTAGCTGGATTATCGGGGTTTTCGAGCCGCAAAAGCCAGGATGGGAGAATCTTCAGGCGGTGGAATCCGGCAGCGTTTAGTACGTTCTGGCAACGATTGAGCCGTGAAGCGAAAGTGACCGATCTTCACTTCCACGATCTTCGTCATACGTTTGCCACCTGGCTTCAAAATCTTGGCGTGCCGCTCGAAGTGAGAGCTGCATTACTGGGGCATCGAATCCGCGGCGCCGGCAATGAATCACTTGGTGGAGAAGTGATGACGAGTCAGTATTCACATGGCGGGTACGGGTGGAATCAACAACTCCGACACGCCGTGACGCTCCTCCACACCGCACTTTTGTCCTATGGCTTGTCCTATGGACGATCGAGCGAGGAGACGACGCAACAGCGAAAGGTTGCGAACTCCCCGAAAGATGGAGGAAATGTTTGGTGGTCCCAACGGGATTTGAACCCGTGTTTAAGCCTTGAGAGGGCTCCGTCCTAGGCCAGGCTAGACGATGGGACCAGATATCATTAATGAGGAATGGGTACGGTAGCACAGGGACTTTTCACTTTGCAATTCATAATGAATCTGGGCGACATTCTGATCTCGCACCACTAGGTTCACTCATGACTTGACAGAGACGGTCGTATGGCCTACTTTGCGCCAGGCACATTCAACTCGAATCTGTCCCGGGAGATTCTTCGGTTGCAGATTTCTTCTTTCCATCAGCAGGCTCATGGTGGAATATGTACAACTCGATCCAAATCAAACCTGTCGCTAACGCAGACGCTCCGGAACTGATCGACCTCGAGAAACCCGAACAGGGACTTGAGATGCACATCGGCTCGAACGTATTTCGAAATACGAACGGGGTCCTCAAGCTTCAAGGCAAGGAACAGTTGGTGTTGGAAACCCAACTCGATCCACTGATGTTGCTGCTGACGATGGACCTGTACGACGAGCGAGGAAGCCGCGTCGGCCATATTAGACGGAATACGCTTTCGGCACATAGCACAGACCGCTTCACCATCAATGTAAAGACCAGCAGTGAGCCGGTCCCGGACAACCCTCCTTCAGTCACCGTAGCGGAACGAACAACTGGACACACGGTATTCGAAGCCTGCCTTATACAGAGAAGAAAAATTCGAATAACCGTGGGACATTTCCATACTCATAAAGGTGACTTGGTTGCCGTCAGCCCACATTATTGCCGCATCGGCACCGGGCTCACCCTATTCGGCCATGTCGCGGAAAGCCGGGGCAGCACGGCGGCAATCGGATAATCCACCTTCCGCATCATCCCCCAACCTCAATGTGCGATGTCCGCTCCTCTTTACCGGGAGACCGTACACGGCGTCTCCACGCTAATATGTCAGAAAACACATCCTTTTTGACAAGGCACAGTACTCCCGTACAATGGTGGTATGTCGGACGTCGTGAAGCCAAGCGTGCAGGCCTTCTTGGTCTGCGACCAGGTCATCGAAGACAGTGTGACCAAGAAAAAAAGCCTCATCGGCCTCTTCACGCATTTACAAGCCGTGACTTTTCCCTTCCAGCACTCGCAAATGGGGCTGTACTTCTGCCTCACCGACGCCGAAGGCACCTACCACTTCGACATCGATTTGATCTATCTGAACAACGAACAGCTCGTCTGCCGGGCGACGCTTCCGAACATTGCCATCGCTGACCGCCTTCAAATTTCCGATTTCGGGATCAATATCCCCTCGCTGGTCTTCCCCGCACCGGGGCGCTACGAGTTCCGTCTGCGCATGGAGGGGCATCTCATCGCGCAGAAAGACTTCAGCGTCATGCAGATGCCGACTCACCAGACCGCATAGCGTGTAGTGAGCCCCGGCGTCTCTCCCTCTGGATAAATCTTCTCCCGTCTATCACTCTTATGATAGAACAGTCCGCAACGACCTGTTTTTCATCTATCTCGTCCATAGAGGAGTTGCTGAATTATCGTGTCAGAAACGACTGGCGCTTCAAATTTTATCCGCGATATCATCGTCGCCGATCATGCAGCCGGCAAACATGGTGGCCGAGTGGTCACGCGCTTTCCGCCTGAGCCCAACGGCTATCTCCATATCGGCCATGCGAAATCCATCTGTCTG
>DATIQH010000372.1:0-4934 GCA_035471155.1 Nitrospiraceae bacterium
GTCCGGGGGCGCGTCCCGATAACGCTCCAAGTCCACGCGCAGGATCTCCCGCGCGAACTCCTCCGGGGCGGGGCGCGGGCTCAATCCTTAGACCTCGTTCGCGCCCTTCTCCGGTCCGACAATGGCCGGGGCAATATTTCCTGACGAGACTGCTGACGACGGCTTCTGCATGGTGGCTCTCCTTCTTTTCGTGAAACGTGAAAGATTAAACGTGAAATGTTCGTACGATCATGGTGATTTCGGCCCTGCATCACCCCCTTTATGGCCATCTGTCGTTGGCCATATGCTTGAGCAACCGGAGTGCCGGTGGGGGAAAGGGGGAGAGGGCATGAAAGAGTTGAGGGAAATTCAGGAGTTCAGAAAGTGGGGGAGAGGTGCGCTTGATGCGGGGAAATTAATTCCGGCGGGGGATGCGGGGATGGACACGCAAGAAAGGGGAGGGGGATGGAGGCTGACGATCTTCTGTGCTCACGCAACGCATGGTGTCGGAAGGTGAGGCTAAGGGCGTCAGGAGCTTTCTTTAATCCCGGAGCGCGCCCCTTCAGAAGGATCTCGCTCGACGGCCGCAGTTAAAACTCCTCACGCACTTGGTTGGCTGAACATTGAACTAGCAAAGAGGGCATGGATGCACGCAGATCGAGTCATCCCGGTCAACTCTGAATGAGAAGATGACTGTAGCATCGGGGAATGGCGAGTTTGAATATCGTTGTTGCCTAGAATTGAAGCCGTGGATAACTGATGAGCGTTGCAGTAAAGTGGCGCACCAAACAGATTTGCTGCTGGGTGCCTATTGGACCATGTCTAAAAAAATCAACACTCTGATTGTTCTGGGTGCAGGGGCATCTATCGGGTCACGTCGATATCCAATCGAGGGAAGCGTCCAAGAAGCCTTTCCAATGATGCCCTCGTCCAGAAACTTCTTCTACGATCTCTTCAAAGGCAAAGCCAAGCTAGGTGAGTCACGACGTTTTCTCAACATGTTGGGCGTGATGTATGAGGGTACAAACTGGCTCATCAATCAAGCTTGGGGTATGGATAAGCCTGAGTCCGGTTTTGATCCAGAGCAATGGCGTGGCATCAATGTGGAAGAGGTACTTTCCTTTGTAGATATTGGCTCAAGAATGTATTCGCGCAGTGCGACATACCAAAAGGGCTTCTCGATTGCCCGATCGTCGCTGATCCAATTCATCGTAATGATGTTGATGACCCGCACTGATGGACAGCACTGTGAGTTGCTCATGGAGCTATTTTTGTCCCTTCGACCTCGCGATTCCATAATCTCCTTTAACTATGACACCTTGGCCGACCATACTCTTCAGCGTGTCAAGAAGTCCCATTTCCGCGCCTACGCGAATCTCATGTCCGGTAAATTCCCTCGTGTACGCGACTATGCTTCAAGAGGGATTCTCTTGAAGTTGCACGGCTCAGTTAATTGGAGGGTATGCACCAATCGACAATGTAGGTACTACAAGCGGCCTTATATCCCCTTTACGACCAAGAAAAGGGTTCTCCCTCGCATCTTCGGCGGAGGGTTTGGCGACTGTCTTGGTTGCGGAGAGAAGCGTCATGAAACCGCCATTATCCCTCCTATGACTGAGAAGAGCCTGGATCGCCACGATTTCTTTCATCGCCTCTGGCTAATTGCCAGAGCTCAACTTCCACGATTTGACCGCATTGTGTTCGTCGGCTACTCCTTCCCTTCCAACGACGCCTATAGTGACTGGCTTTTTCGTCAACTCCGGTTCATTGACCAAAAGCGGCCACAAATAATTGTTGTTAATCCCGAGGCCTTAAAAAGCCGAAACCCTGTTCGCCAACGCTATGTATCACTTTTCCGTGGGTTCGACATTGACTTTTACGGTACTCTTGCTTCCTTTGTAGAAGGGCCATGGCGTAGTATTTAAACATAGGGGAGGCAAAGGGGTCAGACTCCTTAAAATTTCTCTGACTGCGGGTGCTATTTCAGAGGAGGGCAAAGAAGGAAGTTTGGAGGGATCTATTTCACTGGTGACTTAGTTGACGCGGACGGGGGGTGACCAAGTGTGTTCGTTTACTGCCTTTATAGGCGCACCACACACACAGTAAACCGCCGATCACCATGCTGGCCACAATCACACTAATGCTGCCAACCATCCACACCATGAATAGTTCGTATAACATGTCGTGTGCCTCCTGAAAAAAGTATATCAAATGTTTCAATTTTTAAAACAAATATTAAGAGGCTGTCTGGCCGTTAGATTTCGAGCGTTTAGAATCATACCCCCCGAAAGTTTGGGTCGAGCATACCTATTCGAATTAGGCGAGTCATGGTCTAGTCAATGAGTCTCTTGTTTCCTGCCCACGCGAAACTCAAAGATGGTTCGCCTGTTCAGTTGGTGTTGGCCGACAACCAGGATATTGAGTCTCTACAGGATCTCTACCGGGTGATTGTCGATGAGGGCAATTCCTATCCGCATGACCTATTCCCCGATCGGGATGATTTCATGGACTATTGGTTTCGCGGTAAGAGCACGGTGGCGGCCTATGTGCCGGACCGCGACAATGCGGCGGGCATGGCCGGGGCGTTTTATCTCAAGCCGAACTGGCCGGGGCGGGCAGGACATGTGGCCAACGCCGGCTTCATCGTGGCGCCAAACTGGCGAAACAAGGGCCTAGGCTGGCTGCTGGGCGAGACAATGCTGGCTCATGCCAAGCAACTCGGCTACCGGAGCGTGATCTTCAATCTGGTGTTTTCTGAGAATGTGGCCGCACGCTGTCTCTGGAATAAACTTGGCTTCAAAGAGCTTGGCATAATCTCCGGCGCGGTGCGGAAGAATGATGGGACGTATCAGGATGCGGTGATCATGTTTCGATCCTTGATTGAAAGTTAGATTCTTTCTTTTGACGAAAATACCGCCGGACCAACGCCTCGACTGCAGTGAAATGCCGGTCGGGGAGGTTTTTGAAGCGCCGTTTGCAATCGAGGAGGGCTTCGCTGGCTGTAGTAAAGGGCTCGATTACGGACATGAGGTGGCTGTGATAGTCCATGAGCTTCAACTCAACGGTTCTCAGATGGCTCGGATCACTGGCGATGGCCAGTGCAGCGTGAGTTTGATTCCCGTCAGCTTCGATCAGCGCTTGAAAGCAGAGGCCCTTCAATCGTTGCGTCACCGTGCTGCGATCCCAACCTAACATTCTTGCCGTCGCCTGCATGTCGAAGCTGTGCTGACGGAGGCAATTCAATACTGCGGCATCGCTTGCCGGGTCCGGAAGAATCTGTGCTGCCCTGGTTCGACCAGCGGGCGATCCGGACGCGCTGTCGAGTCGCAATGATTCTTTGGTGAGCAGGGGACCGTCGTTCAGTGCGATAGCCTGTTCCAGGCAATGTCGGAACTCCCGCACGTTCCCTTTCCATTCATGTTCAATGAGTGCGCGAAGCGCCTCGTTCGAAAGCTTCGGCGCCGCCTTGCCCATCTGTGTGGGAATTTCTGTGAGAAACACATCCGCGAGGATCGGCACGTCTCCGGCCCGTTCCCGCAACGGCGGGAGCCGGAACACCAGACCTGTCAGCCTGAAATACAGATCTTCACGGAACCAGCCTTCTGAAACCCCTCGCTGCAGATCGCGATTGGTTGCGGCTACGATACGCACATCCACTGTCGTTGGGATCGTCGCGCCGACGCGGTAGAAGGACTTCTCCTGTAGGACTCGCAACAGCTTGCTCTGGTGGTCCAAGCGCAGATCGCCGATTTCGTCCAAGAAGATGGTCCCATGGTTGGCTAGTTCAAAGTAGCCACGCCGGTCTGCCGTGGCGCCGGTGAAGCTGCCTCTCGTATGGCCGAAGAGTTCGCTTTCAAACAGCTCTGGAGAAATGGCCGCCATGTTGACGGCGATGAAGGTCTTGCCGGTCCGTGGACTAAGCCGGTGGGCCGCCCGGGCGAATAGTTCTTTTCCAGTTCCCGGTTCGCCGAGCACAAGGACCGTCAGGGGAGATTTGGCACCTTTCTTGAGATCTCGATAGAGACGCAAGAGGTCTGGATCTTGGGTGATGATGCCAAGCTGCCGACATTCGTCTCGGAGGCGATCGAGTTCCGCATCGCCGATTGCCATGGGTTCGTTCGTGGCCGCGCGCAGACTATGCAACTGTTGTTCGAGCCCCTCCAGTTTCTTGCGCGCTTCATCTTCCTGTGCCTGAGCGTCGGCGAGTTGGGAACGAAGGACGTCTGCGGACCTGGTGAGTTCTTCCTGCTGACCGGTCGATTGCGCGATAGAAGCTCGAGCGACGGCGAGATCTTCCTGCAAGGTTTCAGCGCGGGTCTCGCGCAAGACCAGGGCTTCACGTACTGCGACGGCTTCCTGCTGCAGGCTGAGCATGTCTTGTTCTAAAAGAATCAGTCGCTGATGAGCGGTGAGGTGACTCCAGATGGTCGTGCCGACCAACACCAACAGAGCAGCGGTCAGAGGCATGGCGAGGGGGAGCACCAAGCCGGCCAGCAGGAGCGAGAGGAAAATGAAGACTCCATATACGGTAATGGCCTTCCCGGCAAGGAGCAGGCTGATCGCTCCCCGGAACCGGAGAAGGGACCAAGCAACCAGCCAGGCTACGAGCAGCGTCAACAACGAACGGCTGCCTGCGTCGAGTTGGTATAGCCGGTTGTCGGTCAGCAGCATATTTAGGACATGGAGATGGGCCACAGAGTTGATGATTGTCTGTCCCGTGGGCAAGAGCCGGTTTCCCCCCGCGATCGGATTTGGAAGAAACACGACGACTTTGCCCTTGAACCACTCGGTAAGCCGATCACTCTCGTGACGCTCGATGGCATTCCAGACGGATGACATAGGAATCGTCGGGAAGGAATCAATCGTTCCGTTGCCGACATAGTTGACCAAGAGGGAGGCAGTGCCTCCTTGTAAAAAAGACGTCTTCGTCGATGACGCCTGTTGTCGAAATGCCT
>DATIQH010000373.1:0-7232 GCA_035471155.1 Nitrospiraceae bacterium
AGAACAGATCAGCGAGATGAGTCTGATGGGTACGATGCGCTTCACGATTGCGCCGCGTCAGGAGAATAGCGGGACGGGCGCGAAAGGCGAGAATAGGGAGACCGGCAAGACTCGATGAGTCTGTGAGATCAGCGATTTCACCTCTCTCACCGCTCGCTCGTCTCGCACGCGAGGCGGACCCCGCTGCGTGGTTTGACGCTCCACCCGGCATTCTGTAGAATGCGCTGCGTGAGCATGTTGGCTCCCTTCTGCACCAGGAATATCGACCCCGCATGGCCGTGCCATCCCATCCATGGGCTTCCGTCATCGTCCCCATCAAGGATGAACGAGACAACCTCGTTCCACTGATCGAGGGTTTGCTGACCGTCATGAGTTCACACGCGGCCTCGCAGACTCGTCCGTTCGAAATCATCTTCGTGGACGATGGCAGCAGCGACGGCAGTGGTGAAGGACTGGATCGCCTAGCGGCGCAGCATTCCCAGGTTCGGGTATTCCATTTCGATCGAAATTACGGCAAAACCTGTGCGCTTGAAGCAGGCTTCGACCAATCTTCCGGAGACATCATCATCCATATGGACGGCGACCTTCAACAGGACAGCCACGACATCTTGAAACTCCTGCCTTATACTGATACCCACGATCTTGTGTGCGGATGGAGGCAAGAGCGGCAGGATGGCCTGGTGAAAAAAATGTCGTCCCGAATTGCCAACCGTGTGCGAAACTACTTTACCCATGACGGCGTTCACGACACAGGGTGCCCGCTCAAGATATTCCGGCGGGCCGTGCTGGAGCGACTGCGCCTCTTTGAGGGCATGCACCGATTCTTTCCCGCGCTTGCGCTGATGCACGGGTTCACAGTCACAGAGGTGCCGGTCCGGCATTATCCGCGTATTCACGGTGTGTCCAAGTACGGCATGGGCAACCGATTATTCAAATCGCTCTACGATTTGATTGCCGTGCGGTGGATGCAAACCAGAGTGTTACGCTATACATTCCGCGACAAGTGACGAGCGGACAAACGAGGCCTCATGAACCGTGACTATCGACGACCCTGCGCCTCATACGCGTTTCGTCCGTCGCGCATGACGGTTCCATTATGAGCCTTGAGATGATCTGGCTCGGCATCGGGTTTCTCGGCCAAGGGCTGTTTTTCGGCCGCTGGGTGGTTCAATGGATTGCCTCTGAAAAAAAGGCGGAGAGTCAGGTCCCGATCTCGTTTTGGTACATGAGTCTGATCGGCGGGCTCATCACCCTCGCCTATGCGATCTATCGGGCAGATCCGGTCTTCATCGCGGGGCAGGGGATCGGATCGGTCGTCTACATTCGCAATCTGATGCTGATCTCGCGCACGAGCCAGACGAACGGGCCGGCCAGCCCCTCCTCATAACTCTTTGAGATCCATCACGTTCACCGCATGCCGTCACCACACGATCCGAACATTTCTATGAGCGCAACCGACCGTTCTCCCTACGCGCTGAGCCTCCTGGCTCTCCTTCTCCTGTCGGGGCTGTTATTTTTCTTGGGGCTCGGCGACATGGGCCTGACCGACCAAGACGAGGGACGAAACGCCGAGGCCGGGCGTGAAATGTTCGAATCGGGGGATCATCTGACTCCGAGGTTCAACGGTGAGCTGCGCGTGGCGAAACCGGTCTTTATCTATTGGCTGATGGAGCAGTCGTATCGCCTGTTCGGTGTCAATGAGTTCGCCGCACGATTCCCCTCCGCGCTCTTCGGTGTAGGCTTGATCCTCATACACTACCTGTTTCTCGTACATCAGCGCGATCGTACCGTCGCACTCTTCGGCGGCTTGATGCTCTTACTCAACCTGGAAATCCTTGGACTCGGACGCATGGCGCTGACTGACAGTGTCTTGATTTTTTTCACCACGGCTTCGCTGTACGGATTCTGGCTGGGGCTGCATGGAGAAGGCCGCATACGCCGATGGATCTGGATGTTCTATATCGGGATGGCCCTCGCCACGTTGACGAAGGGACCGGTCGGATTCGCCGTGCCTCTCATCGCGGCGGCACTCTACCTCACCTGGACGCGCCGGTGGCGGGACTATTGGGAGAAAGGGGCTCCTCTTGCGGGTCTTCTGTTGTTCGTGTTGCTCGCCGCCCCCTGGTATGCGGCTATGTTGTACGTGCATGGCGACGCTTACTCTTCAGGCGCGAAAACCCATACCATCGGCCGATTCCTCAGTCCGATGGAAGGGCATTATGGGACGATCTTCTTCTATCTCCCAGTCCTGCTCATTGGCTTCTTTCCGTGGAGTACGCTGCTGCCCGTCCCGCTCTATCACACATTCAAAGAATGGTACCTCATACGCCGTGCGCGTACCCGCCCGGATTTCATGAAGACGCCCGAACTCGATCTCTTTGCGGCCCTGTGGGTCGTCGGCGTATTCGTGTTCTTCACGGCCTCTGCGACCCGCTTGCCCCACTATATCGGCCCCTTGTTCCCCGCCGCGGCCCTGTTGACAGCTTCGTACTGGTCCCGATGCCTGCAAGATTCGACGACGAAAGGGATTCGAGGATCCATCCATCTCATGATAGGCGTGGGATACCTCTTGGCAATCGGCTTCGCTTGCCTTCCCACACTCTACACAACCTATGCCGACAAAATGGTACGGGAGTTCCCCTTGGCTGGACAAGTGGATCTGGGCATCGGCCCCTATCTTATTGCAGCCCTGTTGTTATTCGGGATGACCTTAGTGGGGTACTTTGGATTGAACGATGAACGGCGAGGAGGAGCGTTTTGGGCCGCCGGGGGAACCTTGGCGGGCCTGGTTCTGATCGTCATTGTGATCGCGATTCCACACCTCAACCGATATGCAGTCGCACCTGCGCAGGAACTCGCCTATGCTGCGGGACTGAACCTGACCCCACAGGATCAATTCATCGCCTATGGCACCACGAGAGCCTCGTCAGTATTTTATGCAAGACGCAAAACGCTCTTCGTACATCGGGGAGAAGAGGACAAGATACGGGCGGCCTTGAAAGAGACGAAGAGAGTGATGATCCTCTTGCCGGAAAACACACAATCTAAACTGCCGGCGGAGGCAATCGGGCTAGTCCCCATTCTCAAACGCTATGGCTACGTACTCTTGGCTACCCAACCGATGGTGACAGTTCCGGAAGGTGCGACCCCGCCGCCACCGCCACCCACCACTCACGGCCATTGAAAAAGCGTGACGGGCTAGGCACGCGAGACTGGCGGGACGAGGCCGCACCTTTCTGGCACGTCGCGCTTACATTGGCACAATGCCCTTCAGCGCATAACTCGCCCCCAGCACCAGCAGTATGGCCCCAACAAACAGACCTTCCGTCATGGCCGCTCGTACGTCCAGGTGCCCCTCAGCCATGGACTCAGTCTGACGGAAACGCTCATCCAACCAATGGGCCACACAGACGAGCAACACAGCGGCCGTGACAAAGAGAGAGCCTGCGGTCATCCCCAAGCCCAAACCCACAAGACCTCGAGCCAGCGCTCCTGACAACCAGCCAGGGCACCATGACGACTGCACTGTCCACAAGACATGGCCCACGAGTCCCACCAGAGTGAGCGCCAGACCGCTCCACAAGAGTTCTTGAAATGGCCAGGATTCGGTCGGAAGATGCACAATGGTCCAGACGAATGCGAGCGTCGCCACAAAGAACGGCGCCATCCGACAGACAGCGACGCCGACAGATGCATACCATTCACGCCAGGGGTGGACGGCAATCATCCCCATGATACAACCAAGGGCGACTCCCCCTGCCACATCCGTCAGATAGTGAGACCCGCGAATAATCCGACTGGCGGCAATGGCCACTGCAACAGCGAAAATGGGCCATTTCGCGCGCGGGAACTTTGCGGCCAGCACGGTGGCGACCGCGAATGCCGCGGCCGCATGCCCGGAAGGGAACGAGTCCCAACCGCTGCCGCCGACAGGGGAAAGCTCCATGTTGCCGGCATGCATGAACTTGGGACTAGGGCGGCCAATGGCATGTTTCAAAATATTGGAGCTCACCGCGGCAAGGCCATGCGCGATGAGACTCTGCCAGCCGGCATCTTTCCACAACGGATGCTTCAATCCATACCCGACTGCCAGCAGCGCGAGGCTCAGGATGACGAGAGACTCTCCTTTTCCCAGACGGTCGCCCATATCGCTAAGCTGAGCCAGCCAGGGATTGGCGAGGTGGTCCATCTGAACATCGTTGAGGGATCGGATGAACCGGGTCAGCGGCACATCCCACTCGAATAACCCTGCGAATGCGAAGATGAGGGCACAGACGGAGAGAGCGGTGGCTGCATTAGACGTGAATCGCGGAGGCGCCATGAGAATCGGTCTACACGGTTAACGACTCACGCTCAACGATTGACGCTTCACGGAACCCAGTCGGCGAGAAAAACATTGAATTCGCCAGGAGTTTTGGCCAGCCGATCTGAGACCCAGACCAGGCTGCGGCCATCCGGCGAGAACATGGGGAAGCTGTTGAAGTGCCCGTCGAACGTGATCCGCTCGAGCCCGGTTCCGTCGTCACCGATCAGATAAAGATGAAAACTGGGTCGGCCCCCCTCGCCCTTGGTTTCAATATTCGATGAAAAGATGATCCTTTTGCCATCTGGAAAATAGAATGGCGAGAAGTTCGAAGCGCCGTTCGACGTAACCGGGCGCTGGCCGCTTCCATCCGCGTTCATCACAAAAATTTCAAGCTGTCCCGGCTCCACCAGCGCTTGCTTGAGTAAGTCCTTATACTTGTCGATCTCTGCCTGATCGGTGGGATGCGATGCCCGATAGACAATACGCTGGCTGTCCGGCGAAAAGAATGCTCCGCCATCGTAACCGACCTCGCTCGTCAGCCGCCGAGGCTTCGAGCCGTCGAGATCCATGGCATAGAGATCCAAATCCCCGTCTTTCACGGATGTCCACACGATCGTCTTGCCGTCCGGCGATATGGTCGCTTCCGCATCGTAGCCCGGTGTGGAGGTCAGTCGCTGCAGCTCCTGTCCATCGATACCTACGGCATAGATGTCGTAGTCGTCCAGCGCCCAGCGGTAGGCTCCTTCCCGCTTCGGCTTCGGCGGACAGTTTGGCCCGGACGCATGGGTCGAAGAATAGAGCACTCGGCGATCGCCAGGGAAAAAATACCCGCAGGTCGTGGCCCCTGTGCCGGTACTCACTAATCGAACACGGTCGCTGTCCAGGTCCATCACATACATCTGATAGCAGCCCAACCCGGCGTCGGCCGATTTGAGCGTGGCCGCGTAGGTGTCCTTCATCCAATTATTCGTAGATTGGAAAATCAACTTGGTCCCACTGAAGGAAAAATAGGCTTCGGCATTCTGTCTGCCCACCGTCAACTGGCGAATATTTTTCAGATGCCGTTCAGCCTGGTGAGCGGGAACCGCCAAAACTTTGGACGCAGGATCCTCTGCCTGGCCTGTTTGCTCGCTCAGCAACAGACAGATCAGCCCGATCATGCACCACCTAGCGAATGGGATTGCTTGCATCGAGACGCACCTCCATACGATCGTATACGAGCGGCCATTCCCCTCGGGCAGCCACTGCTCCATCCTTGAACACCACGAAACTGTTCCACCCGTAAAAAAAGAGCAGCCGAGCCACCTTCGTCACAGCCTGTGGCGAGGCCGCATACAACACCGTGACGACGCTGCCTGGACGATCGGCCCTATGGCAACTGGCCAGCAGGGCGAGTCCTGGCCCTGCGTGCGCCGTCCCCATCACAGTCGCACCCCTGTCGCTCAGGACCACGCGCTCGCCGCAGTGGTCTGCCAGGACCGCCTGAATCGACTGGCGAGATTCCGGACCGCCCAATACTAACACCGAACCTTCTTGGGGCAACAGTCCGTCTTGGGCCAGCGAGACGATTGCCGTTCGCTCGCCGACCGGTTTCTGGCGCTCCTGAGTTTCGATGCGCGCGACGACGTCCCGAAACGGTGAGGGATGGTCCGGCTCATCCGTAAATGCTATCAGCACTGATCGCTGTCGGTCGGTGACATAGTGGTTCAGCACCGGCAACAGCGCCTGCCGAGGGATCCGCCGGAAGGCCATGAACTCAGGGTCGAGATCGAGCGTGATCGGACGGGCAGGCAGGGTCACAGAGATCGACTCGCGCGGCGAACGTACCGGCACCGTCAACATCTGCTCGCGGTCACCCTCCATGCGAATGCGAAGCTGGAGAGGAAAACGGAACGGCTTGTTCGATTGGACAATCGTGGTCTCAAGTCGAAACGCCTGTTCCCCCGCTACCGGACGGGCGGTTGCCTCGAACATCGACAGCGCCGGCGCCCCATCCCGTTCCGCCCACTGCGCGAAAAACCAGCGGAGATCCCGGCCGCTCTCTTCTGCAAAGACTCGCTCAAGATCGTGCCATTCCGCATGGCGGCCGTGATACTGCGCCACCACGCTCTTTACTGCCCGCCAAAAGGTCTCTTCCCCCAACTCTTGGCGCAGAAGGTGAAACAGCATGGCTGCCTTTTGATAGCCAATTGCATTATCATGCTCGTCCAATTTCCGCGTGAATTGCGCGACCGGATAGTCCCGTTCCTGCGGCACATGGAGATTGTAGCTCTGCACCATCAGACGGCGCTGGTCCTGCGCCTGCGCGCGATCTCCCGCCAGTTCGTGCCAATAATAGTTGGCCAGGTACGTCGTCAGACCTTCCACCCAATTCCCTCGCTCGGCACAGTTGAACACATCGTTGCCGATCCACGAATGCACGATTTCATGGCCGAGTGCGTAGGGCTGCACATAATGCCGCTTAATGATGCCGCTCCCCAGCAACGTAAACGACGGCATGCCGAGTCCGCTCGCAAAGAAATTCTCCACCACGGCGAACTTCTCGAACGGATAGGGACCCAGCAGAGGGAGGTAGGCGTCCAGGTAGCGTGCGCTGGCATCGAGATATTCTTCAGCCAGATGCGCATCGTCGGGAAAAAGATAGGTCGAGAGCCGAATCCTCTGGCCGGTCTTGGCCGTCCAATCGCGAAATGTTGCGATAAATGTATTCGCGACAAGCGTGAGGGCTTCGCTCGGTTGTGTCACGGCCCATTTCGTCAATACCATATTTTCGTCTCGGCAAAGACCTGCGGGACAGGCGCGCGATTCACCGGCCTTCCCTTGAGTCACAGCGGTCCACCCGGCCGGCACGGCGACCTGAAGTGTAAATGTGCTGAGGGATTCCGGAACGTCGGGATACCAGGAGCTTTCACTGCTGATATAGACC
>DATIQH010000374.1:0-5367 GCA_035471155.1 Nitrospiraceae bacterium
GGCTGCTGTGAGTTGCGGTTTCCAGAATCGGCGTTGATGACAATAGGTCATGTACGCTGATAGTGATCGGTTCTTGAGGAGTATTCTCTCTTTCTCACCGGCAACAGATATGGCTCTGACCCTACTGGGACAACATCACCCGCTTGCCTCTTCCACCGAGCAATTGAGGATGCTTGGGAAGGCCACAAGCTGCCTTCCGTTCGAAGCACAACTCGATCGCATCGGTCTGCTTCCGCTTCGCGCTACCGGGATCACGGTCTTTCAGATCAATGTCGGCAAGCTCTGCAATCAGACCTGCCGGCACTGTCATGTCGATGCGGGGCCTGACCGGACAGAACACATGTCCCGCGAAACGGCAGAGCAATGCATACGCGCGCTCGCTCAGACCGATATTCCGACAGTCGATATTACGGGGGGGGCACCGGAACTCAATCCCAACTTTCGCTGGCTGGTTGAACAGAGCCGGACACTGGGTCGCCATGTGATGGATCGATGTAACTTGTCTGTTTTGCTCCTCCCGTCTCAAGCGGACTTGGCGGAGTTCCTCGCCAGTCATCGTGTGGAAATCGTCGCATCGCTGCCCTACTACCGCGCCGGCCAGACCGACGCGCAGCGAGGCGAGGGCGTGTTTGAGAAGTCGATCCAGGCGCTTCGGCTCCTCAACCAACTCGGCTACGGAGAGCCAGGCAGCGGGTTGTCGTTGAATCTCGTGTGCAATCCTGTAGGAGCATTTCTCCCTCCCAAGCAAGAGTCGATCGAGGCGCAGTTTCGAAAAGAACTCCAGGCTCGCCATGGTATCGAGTTCAACCATCTCTACACGATCACCAACATGCCCATCAGCCGATTTCTTGAGTTTCTCGTGGAGAGCGGCAACTACGAACAGTATATGGAACGACTGGCCAACGCCTTCAATCCGGCTGCCGCAGCCGGTGTCATGTGCCGCTACACGATCTCCGTGAGCTGGGATGGCACTCTCTACGACTGCGACTTCAACCAGATGCTCGATCTACCTGTGGATCATGGTGCCCCCGCCCATATCCGCGACTTTGATCCGGCGCAACTCGATCGGCGCCAGATCACCACGCGCAACCATTGCTACGGCTGTACCGCCGGAGCCGGATCGTCCTGCGGCGGATCCGTCGCGCCCTAAGGGTACGATGGACATCTCTCTGCTCGCCTTTGCCTTCGTATTCGCTCTCGCCTTCGCAAATGGAGCCAACGACGTTTCGAAAGCGATCGCGACCTTGGTTGGCAGCGGGATCACCGATTATCGGTCGGCTATCGCCTGGGGAACTGCCTGGACCATGGTTGGCGCTGCATTGGCCGCCTTTGTGGCCAATGCGATGATCAAGACCTTCAGCCATGGCCTCGTCCAAACCGGCACCATCATCGGACCGGACGTCGCCTTAGCCGTCTTGACCGGAGCAATGGCGTGGGTCCTCTTCGCTTCACGTACGGGCCTGCCTGTCTCAACAACCCACGCGCTCACTGGAGCGATCATCGGCACCGGATTGGTGGCCTTCGCGGGAGAAGGATTGATCTGGCTGGCGATCGGGAAAAAGATTGCCTTTCCCTTGTTGTTCAGTCCATTCCTCGCTCTCACCGTCTCTCTACTCATCCATCCGGCTGTTCGCGAGCTCGCGAGGAAGTGGGAAGGAGCCTGCTTGTGCGTGATGCCGGCTTCACGGGCGCTAGTGGCAATCGATCCTCGTGGGGAAACGAGGACGTTGTTTCAGGCCGCGAACTTCGGACAGCCGGTGATTGCAGTGCCTTCTCAATGCGACCGCTCCGGCTTGAAAGGGCTGGTCGTGGGACTCGATACGATTCACTGGATCTCCAGCGGACTTGCGTCATTTGCTCGCGGCACCAACGACGCGCCGAAAATCGTCGCCATGCTCCTGCTCGGGAGCACGACCGCCGCATGGCCCAGCACCTCATCCCAGCTCGCCGCCTTTGGAGGGGTCGCAGTGGCAATGGGACTGGGCAGTTACTTCGGAGGATTACGGGTGACTGAAGTCCTGGCAGAAAAGGTCACACGCATGGACCATGCGGAAGGATTATCTGCAAACCTGACAACCTCGTCACTGGTTCTCCTGTCCGGTTCCCTCGGATTGCCGGTCTCGACCACCCATATCAGCAGCTCGGCCATTATCGGAATCGGCCTTTTCAAAGGCTGGAAGAGCGTGCGTTGGATGACAGTTCGCGACATGACCCTGGCTTGGGTGGTCACGCTGCCTGCATCGGCTCTCCTCGCTTGTATCGCTTACCTTATCCTCATCAGAATGCTCTAGCCTGTCTTGGTCATTTGGTTTATCTGGTCAGTGCCGTTCAACCAAATAACCAGACAAGCCAGATCGGCCAGATGAACCAACTGGAGATTATCGAGATTGCGTCCCTTCTAGGCAGTCTGCTATGTTGGGCCTCGTCAGAGACCCTTCGCAATTAGCTTCGGTCGGATACTTCGCATGGTGTGGGACCCAAAAGATCCTTGGAGTAGGAAAAGCGACCCGCTTGAGGATGCCCTCAGGCAGGCTCAATCGCAATTCAAAAATGTGCTGCCCTCGTTCAAGAACCTCATGCCGTCAAGCGGGTTCAGAAACATTGCCTTGGCAGGACTGCTCGTCTTTCTTGCCTGGAATAGCGCCTTTATCGTCTCCCCGGATGAGGAGGGCGTCGTTAAGCGATTCGGCGTCCCTGTGCGAACCGTGGGACCTGGCCCCCATATGAAAATCCCCTTCGTCGAAACCGTCCTGCAGCCGAAAGTCCAAAAGCTCCACCGTATTGAGATAGGCTTCCGCACAGATCGGCAGGGTCGCCAGCAGATGCTGGCGCAAGAAGCCTTGATGCTCACCGGCGACATGAACATCCTGGCCATCCAATTCATCGTGCAATACAAGATTAAGGAGTCTGCGAACTTTCTCTTTAACGTCGCAGAAATCGATGAAACGATCGGGAAAGCCGCCGAAGCCTCAATGCGGGAAGTGGTCGGCAAGGGCAAGATCGATGAAGCCTTGACGACCGGCAAGGCCCAGATCCAGCAGGATGCACAGATACTCCTGCAATCGCTCCTCGACCAATACCAGGGTGGCGTCCAGATCGCAGCCGTCCAACTTCAGGACGTGAGTCCTCCCGAAGCCGTAGCGGCTGCGTTCAAGGATGTAACGAACGCGAAGGAAGATCGGGAGAAACTGATCAACCAGTCGCAAAGCTATCGCAACGACATTCTCCCCAAAGCCCAGGGCGAAGCCGCACAGGTAGTGAACCAGTCCAAGGGCTACGCCCAAGCACGGCTGAATCGCGCTCAAGGTGAGGCTAACCGATTTGTGGCGACCCTGAGAGAATACAATCAGGCTAAAGACATCATCAGCAAGCGGATCTACATCGAAACCATGGAAGAAATACTGCCGAACGTCGAGAAAATCATCATCGATGGCAAGATGGGCGACCGTATGCTTCCGTACCTTCCGCTTGATCGTCAAAAACCCATGCCCACCAGCACTGTCACTGAGGACCGTAAACCATGACCAAGCAGGGATTCGTCATTGCGCTGCTGATGGTGATCATCGGGTTGTTTTTTCTGGGGGCCTCACCACTCTTCGTCGTAGACATCACTCAGAGTGCGATTGTGGTCCAGCTCGGAAAGCCTGTTCGCAATATCACTGAGCCGGGACTCTATGTGAAAATGCCGTTTATTCAGGAAGTCACCTATTTCGATAATCGCCTCCTGGACTACGACTCACAAGCGCAAGATGTGATCACACAAGACAAGAAGACCCTCCTTCTTGACAACTACGCCAAATGGCGGATTATCGATCCGCTCAAGGTCTATCAGAACTTTCAAACTCAACGGGGAGCGCGGCAACGGCTCAACGACATTATCTATTCTGAACTCCGGGTCGAGCTCGGGCGCCATGATCTTCTGGAGATCGTCGCAGATCATCGCGCCGAACTTATGAAAATCGTGACCCAGCGGTCGCATGAGAAAGCGTCTGCGTATGGAATTGAGATTCAGGACGTGAGGATTAAACGCGCGGACCTCCCCGAGCAGAACGAGAAGGCTGTATTCGCCCGGATGCAAGCTGAGCGGGAACGGCAGGCGAAACAATACCGAGCGGAGGGTGCTGAGGAAGCGCAGAAAATCCGTTCAGAGGCAGAAAAAGATCGCGAGATCATTTTGGCTCAGGCCTACAAGGAATCGGAGGAACTTCGAGGCGCGGGGGATGCAAAGGCCTTTAAGGTCTATGCCGATGCCTATCGGCAGGACACTCACTTTTTTGAATTTACTCGCTCGATGGAAGCCTATAAAAAAACCTTCAAAGATAAATCGACCCTGGTGATGAGTCCGGACTCAGAGTTCCTCCGCTATCTCAAGCAGCGCTAGTCTTTCTAGGACAGCCCTACAATTTCGCCCGTGCCTGGATCGATCCCAATACGTTCCCCTGCCGGTTTCTTCGGCAACCCAGGCATGAGTTGAATGCCTGAGCACACCGCCGTCAGAAACCCAGCCCCTGCAAGCATTCGCACCTCTTTGATCGGCAGCGTAAAACCAGCCGGGCGCCCTTTCAACGTCGGATCGTGCGACAGCGATAACGGTGTTTTGGCCATGCAGATGGGCAACCGATCAAGTCCGATCTGCTGCGCTGCCTCGATGTCTTGTTCGGCTTGTGCGTCGAATGATACGGCCGAAGCCCCGTACATCTGTCTGGCAATGGTCTGGATTTTTTTCTTGATCGGCCAGTCGATGTCATATAAATGCCTGAATGTCGAAGGCTGCGCTGTTGCTCTGACCACAACCTTCGCCAACTCTTCGGCCCCTTTGCCGCCATCGGCCCAATGGGTTGAGACCGCGGCATCCACCGCACCAATCTCTTTGGATCGTTCTCGAACCCATTCCAGCTCAGCCACGGGGTCATCGACGAACGCATTGACCGCCACCACAGCGGGAATTCCGTGGGCTTTCACATTTGCAACATGCTGCTCCAAGTTCGCAAAGCCTTTTGCCAATGCTTCCTGATTAGGCCCGGTAAGCCCTGCCGGAAGCGGAGCTCCAACCTTGACCATTCCTCCGCCATTATGAAGTTTGAGTGCGCGAAGCGCCGCGACCACCCGCTCGTAGAGCGCGCGATAGCGCGCCACGATCGCCCGCTCGGAGAAGCGCTCGACCGCGTGCTGTCGCGCGCGCAGCGAGAAGGCGCGGTGACGGATCGGATCGGCGAGCAGCGCCACGGCGCCCGCGGCCATGCCCTCGACGTCGCCGACGTCGTAGAGCAGCCCGTTCTCGTCGTGGTCGATGACCTCGGGCAGGCCGCCGGCGTTCGAAGCCACGACCGGCACCTCGCAGGCGAGGGCCTCGAGCGCGGCCAGCCC
>DATIQH010000375.1:0-4048 GCA_035471155.1 Nitrospiraceae bacterium
GGTATAGGCAGTCGTGGTGAGCATGGCGATCGTGGAACTGACATAAATGACACCGGCATATTTCCCTGTGGTGGCACCTCCGAGCTGCCGTGCCCACTTGTACGCGCCTCCCGCAATCGGAATCTGCGAGGATAGCTCAGCGTAGACGGTCGCCACCAACATCTGCATCACGAGACAGAGCGCCAGCGCGCCAAACCAACCTCCCCCCGTCACCACCGTCTGCACGCCGATGATGGCATAGAGCCCCGCCACCGGTGAAACGGTTGCGAAGCCGATAGTCAGGCTATTCCAGAGACTCAGACTGCGGTTGAGTGTTTCGCCACCGGCCGTGGCGGGTATAGGAAGGTCCGAATCCAGACTTTCTTTGATTAGCATAACAGTCCTCCCTGACTTGGCAGCAGGTCAGACTGACCCGGTCCGGAAAGAACTATGGGATGGAAGTGCATAACGAAGCCTCCTTGTCGAGCGGGTTAAATTCCGAGAAGGGCATGTACCTCTAGTACATGATCTCCCGGGCTTTTATCCCTCCGTGGAGCCTCGTCATGCGAGACCGGAAACTCTTGGACCAGACACTCCCAGTAAAGGCAGCCGGAACCCTAGTTTCCCCTTCAGCGAGATCTTACGATCTTGCAGCAGCGAAGTCACGAAAATTTTGTCTACACAGTAGTCGTCACAGTCTTCAGTCGGGATTCTGGCACCCGTTGAGCCGTTTCACTAGCATACCGATAGACGAAGGCGTCGGAGGCCAACCCGCCATCTTTTGGAGAACGAGGGGTCTTTCGCGCTCTTGACTCACAGCCTCCCACGACCATGAGACTATGCCACGGTACCTCTCCTGCGATCACCGTCAGAACAACATGGAAGTTCCTCGGCCGGTATCCTCACAAGCCTTCGTTCACGAATGTGTTTACATCTCTACGGCAACGTATAGGTCATCTCCGGCCAGTGTGCGCTTCCGTGAATCCGTCCTGCTTTCCCTTGCTCAATGTAGATGCCGGCGACGAACGGCGTCGTGCCCGTAATACCCTTGAATCCCCCTTTTCCCCAGACCCATGTCATGTCGCCTTTGCATTCGCCCTTCACTCCGGCACATCGTATCTCGACGTACGCGAGGTCCTTGTCGTCATGGGCCCTGATGATGCAGACGCCCGTCTTCGGTCCCTCTTGATTCTCACTGATATGGAGAATCGCCTGGCAATCCATTTTGCCCTTATGGATCTGTGACGGCGCTGCGCCTACGGGAGGATGCTTCACGAGCATGGTTCCGGTAATCGTGCCTCGAAAAATTCTGTCTCCGTCACCCAGATCATCGATGACGCCTTTTCCCGTCCAACTCACGGTCGCATGGCCTGCGTCGATGGTTGCGGCCTCGGCTCCGTAGCAAAGCCCCAGGCTCATGACAAGGAGGGTGACAGTCAGGATGATGGATTGTCTGAATTGCATGGATACTCCCTTCTAATATGCGGCGTCATCCTCCCACGTGTGAGGGAGAACTCGCGCACCGGTGAATAAAGAACCCCGCCCTTCCGGGAGAGGTTTTCGAAAACATCTGTCACTGCGTCGATTGACGCCTCTTGCTTCATGAAGCCGGATATATTTCTCGATCGCGGTTGCACCAACATGCCCTCGTCACGATCTGCATGGCACACTTCATTCTATTGTTTAGGTCCGCCCTTGCTTGGCAGTAGTTCCGAGAGATCGTAGTTGAGCAAGTCCCCGATTCGAGTGATCGTCACGTCCGCCGGCGGATAGCGAGCCAAAGCCTGCCGGTCCAGAGCATAGTGGCCCTGGCAGGAAAACACGGTCGTGACACGCGAAGTCCAGATGGACTTCACTGCCGAGAGAATACGCAGTTTGTCGTCGATCAACAGGTAATGTTCAGCGGGGTATCGCTGTTCTACATCGTTCAGTTCCTGCTCTTTATGAATATAAATCAGGACATTCCCGCCGACGGCATCGAATATTCCGGATTGTTCGACCTTTCTCGGTTGGAACACGACATCCCCGTCGGAGAGGATGACGGCTCGCCCCCACTGCTTGACGTGTTGAATCACTTCGAGGGCATTGGGGTACAGGCGCTCGGCGAACGGATAATGAATCAAAAAATGAGAGACCGTCAGCAGATGCGGATCGCGGGGGCACTCAGCCCGGTACCGTTGAAGAGCCCCCAAGTAATCCGCATATCCCAACTCCCCTCGCAACTGTTCGAAGATAGTCCAGTATCGTTTCTGTCGTTCGTGGCCGACTTCGCGCTCAAGATAACCCCGTAAGTCTTCTGTCACCCGATCGTTGTCCAGCAGCGTATTATCCACGTCGAAGAGAAAGACAATGTTCGAGGGTACAGCCATGCCGGCTCAGTAGCCTACCGTGAAGCGCCGGCGGATATGCTTCGGCTTTTCCACTTCATCGATCATCGCCATCGCATAGTCCTCGACCGAAATGCGACTTTCTCCCTGAGCATTCGTCAGTAACTGGTCCGTACCCAAACGGAACTTGCCGGTCCGTTGGCCCGGCGAAAGGTCTGCTGAAGGAGAGAGGAAGGACCATTCGAGGGTCGTTTCTTTGCGCAGCATATTCAGCGCTTCCCGCGTAGCCAGCGCACCCTGTTTGTATTCAGTCGGGAAATCCGGCAGGTCCACTGACTGGACGCCCGGTTTGACCTCCAAACTGCCTGCCCCGCCCACAAACAGAAGCCGCTTCATGCCGGCTTTCTTGACGCCGTTGATGATGGCGTGTGTCCCTTTGACTTGTTGTTTGTAGATGTCCGGATTGCTCCATCCCGGATTGAAGGCGCTGATCACCGCCTCGTGGCCCGCGACCAACCGAGCCACATCGTCAGCATCGTAGACATCTCCCTTCAGAGGGTGAAGATTCGCATGCGGCTGTAACTTCTCCGGATACCGGACAATGGCTGTGACTTCATGGCCGCGATCCAACGCTTCCCTCAAGATGGCCGACCCGACAAAACCGCTGGCGCCTATGATCGCTAACTTCATCTTCCCATCTCCTTAACACGTTCACAGCATCGTATGCGCGCCGTCGCAGAACGGCTGGCTGTTTCTTCGCTGCGATGACCGGCTTTCCCATGAGCGTTCCTCTCCCTGTGGTGGTTGGGATCGGACCGCGCGGAAACAGTATAGCGTTTCATCATGGACTTCGCACGCCCACTTGCTAGATATTAACGTCTTCTTGTATAAACTTGCCTTAAAGTTTAACTGAAGACTTCCGCGCGGATCATCATTGAAAGGAGACGGCATGAGGAGCACGTACTACTTCGTCATTATGATTGGAATGGTTCTCGCCCTTGGGGCAAGCGGCGGCTCTTTGGCTTCCGCGAAGACCATTGCGGCAGGGGACACCAATTCGAGTTGGAACGGCACCGGCGAGGTTCAGATTCTAGGAAACGGAGACGAGGTGATCAATGGGATGGTGAAAGGGGTGATGATCGCTCGTCATAAGGATGATGCCAAGACGGTCGTCCATTCGTCCAGACTGGTGTGTCCGGTGCGCGTGAATCTCAACAGAAAGAATAACTCCGGAGCGATTGCAGGACTCTGCACAATTGTGTCGCATGAAGGCAAAGACGTCGCATATGGCGAATGGAAGTGTGCTGGAACTCTGACCGATTGCGCAGGCGAATTTACGTTTACCGGCGGCACCGGAGGATTCAGCGGCATTTCAGGAAAGACCCCTTTTCAGACAGAGATCGTCTTTGAACTGCAGGAAGGAAAACATGGTCAAGCCATCGGGTACGCAGTCTGGCCAAACCTGACGTATACGTTGCCCTAGAGCAACCATTGCTCTCTTACTGTGGACTTTTCCGGTTGATCCATCGGGAGGAGCTTCCATTGAACCAGGGAGCTCCTCCGATGAAGCGGACATCTATAACCGTAACGGCTTGATGGGCGACACCACCGCCGCAGGATTGCTCTTCCACACCGACTCATCCGCATCAGTATAAAGTTCCACTTCGTTGCCGTCTGGATCGCGCAGGTACAGGCTTTGACTGACGGTGTGATCGCTCATGCCGTCGATGGCGATTCCGGCC
>DATIQH010000376.1:0-7541 GCA_035471155.1 Nitrospiraceae bacterium
AGATGGACAGGGTCAGCAGGGCACCTCCCACAAGAGCCAGCACAAGTCTAAGAGTGCGCTTCATAATGAGAGTCCCCTAGTGAGGGCGGTATTCTAGGGTTCCGAAGAAGAAAACTTCAATAAGGAAAGAAGCCTCGAAAGTAGGGGGGGCAGGGCCGATTATGAAAGGCGGGAAGCGAGGGTTTCGCTTTACTGCAGCGGGGACATTCGGCCGCTTACTGTAATGGCGGTTGGGCCATAAACTACCTAGGTAATTTATATTAATTTGGTGGAGGGCAGGGGAGTTGAACCCCCGACCCCTACGTTGCGAACGTAGTGCTCTCCCAACTGAGCTAGCCCCCCACTCAACCGGCCTTCAATCAGTGAGACCCACGCCTCACATCGATCGCATTAGACACAACCGTTTCCCGAGTCTCTACCGAAGTTCGGTCGTCACATCGTTATGACGAGCTGATGACTGCCTGACCCGCCGGCTTTCCAGCCTCGATGAATACGCGCCGTCCATCAACCGTTAATCGTCCTTCAGCAAAGAGTTGGACCGCTCGCGGGTAAATCTTGTGTTCTTGTTCAAGAATACGAGCAGCCAGCGTATCGGGGCTGTCGTTATCGAGGATCGGAACCGCCGCTTGAAGAATGATCGGCCCTTCATCGACACCTTCCGTCACAAAGTGCACCGTACATCCGGCAAGTTTACAGCCCCACTCGATCGCTTTCTTCTGCACGTCCAACCCTGGAAACGATGGCAGCAGGGACGGATGAATGTTCATCATGCGATTCGCGAAGGCTTCGACAAAGACCTTCGTCACGATTTTCATGTACCCGGCCAGTAATACCAACTCCACATCGTGCAGCCTGAGCACATCGAGCAGCGCGAGATCGTATGCCTCGCGGCTATCGGGTCTGCCTGCATAGGGTTTGGGATCGATGAAAAGGCCGGAGAGTCCGTGTCGGCGGGCTCGCTCTAAGGCCGGAGCGTCTTTCTTGTTGCTGATGACGGCGACGATCTTCGCCTGAACCGTTCCTGCTTCGATCGCGTCGATGACCGCCTGAAGATTCGACCCGCGCCCGGATGCCAAAACAGCGATTCGAAGCGCATCCGTTCGGTTAATCGACATACTCCACCAATGGCCCTTCGCCGGTCGAGGCTACGATGGTCCCGATGAGGCAAGCCGGATCGCCCAACTCCGCGGCGCGCGCGGCGACAGGCTGGGCAGCTGACGCCGGAGCCACGAGAATCAAGCCGACTCCCATATTGAAGACGCGATACATTTCCTCACGCTCAACCTGTCCAAGACGGGCAATCGCCTGAAAAATAGGCGGCACAGGCCAGGCGCTTCGTCGTACCTGCGCTCGCACACCCGGGGGAAACACTCGCGGGAGGTTCTCGGTAATACCGCCGCCGGTAATATGGGCGATACCCTTGATAGGATATTCCTGGATCAACGTGAGGACTTGTTTGGCATAGATTCTGGTCGGAGTCAGCAAGACGTCCCCAAGCGGCTGATCGAGTTCAGGAAGCCGGCTGGTCATGCGAAGGTTTGCCTGATCCAACAAGACACGACGCGCCAGCGAATAACCGTTGCTATGAAGACCGGTCGAAGCCAGTCCAATCAGAACATCGCCCGGCACGATGCTGCGGCCATCGATAATTTTCGGACGATCCACCACTCCGACAGCGAACCCTGCCAGGTCATACTCGCCCTCCGCATAGAACGAGGGCATCTCGGCGGTTTCCCCGCCGATCAAGGCGCAGCCGGCCTGGCGGCAGCCCTCGGCAATTCCCTTGAGCACGGACTCGGCCTTGGGAATGGCCAGCTTTCCCGTCGCGAAATAATCCAAAAAGAACAGCGGCTCGGCCCCGCTGACCACGATGTCGTTCACGCACATGGCCACCAGATCGACCCCGACGGTATCGTGGCGGTCCGTGAGGAAGGCGATCTTCAATTTCGTCCCGACCCCGTCGGTGCCGGAGACAAGGACTGGCTCGGCATAGCGATGGGCCTGCAACTTAAACAATCCGCCGAACCCGCCAAGGTCCGTCAGCACTTCCGGACGGAACGTGGACCGCACCAATGGTGAAATCCGGTCGACAAACTCGTCGCCCGCATCGATATCGACTCCGGCATCTCGATAGGTTGTCATAAGAGGGCGCATCTTAACGGAGGGCTGTTGCAGTGGTCAACGCACGTATTATTCACTTCTCACACCATTGAGGAGGGCTAAGTTGCTGAAGCGGGCATCGGAACCGTGTCGTGTTCCGATGTAGCCGAGCCGAAGCGACGGCTGAAGGCCGATCGCGAGGACTGTTCGAAGCTGTGTTTGCGCCTGCGCAACGAACACAGCGAGTTCCGGAGCGAAGCGAAGGCGAGGCGCACAGCGGACCGACACGGTTCCGGCTTTAAGCGGCAGCAGCTCAGCCCTCCGGTCTCATCTCCACGTCCAGCAACTTGATTTTCCGATGGAGATGGCTCCGTTCTATTTTCAATTCTTCGGCCGTGCGAGAAATATTCCAATGATGCTCACGCAATTTTCGCGCGATATATTCTTTCTCGAATGCGTTACGAGCATCCCTGAGCGAGTCATACGACTGCGCAAAGAGTAGATTGGCCGCGGGAGTGGGAGCCGCAGCTTGAGACACAGGCCCGATCGGCCGTGCTTGCAGCGAGAGGCCTGCTTGCGCCGCTTCGATGACAGGCCCCGGTACCATGATCATCAATCGCTCGATCAGGTTGCGCAGTTCTCGAATATTCCCAGGCCAGTCGTATTGTTGAAACACCGCCATCGCGTCCGGCGAGATCTCTTTCGTTCGCAGCCCCTGCTCTTCCGCATGGACTTTCATGAAGTGGCGAATGAGCAAGGGGACGTCTTCCCGGCGTTCCCTGAGCGGCGGCACGACGATCGGCACCACGTTGAGCCGGTAGAAGAGGTCTTCGCGAAACGCGCCTTTCTCAATTTCCTTGATCAAATCCTTATTGGATGCGGCTAAGACCCGAACATCTACCTTCATGAGCTTGGTTCCCCCGACACGGGTGAATTGCTGTTCTTGTAACGCCCGTAAGACCTTCGCCTGGGTGCTCAAGCTCATATCGGCGATTTCATCGAGAAACAACGTGCCTCCGTCCGCCTGTTCGAACTGCCCGCGTTTCATCGACGTTGCGCCGGTAAAGGAACCCTTTTCGTGTCCGAACAGCTCACTCTCGATCAAGGTTTCCGGGATCGCAGCGCAGTTCACGGCCACAAACGGTCGATTGGATCGCGCACTGTGTAGATGGATCGCCCGGGCAACAAGCTCTTTCCCCGTTCCGTTCTCCCCTCCGATCAATACACGGCTATTCGTCGGTCCGGCTGTCTCGATCAGCTGCCGCAATTGTTGCATCGCGGGCGACTGTCCCACCAATTCGAATTTCCGCTGGACCGTGGTTCGGAGTGACCGGTTCTCTTGTTCCAACCGGTGTTGATCCAAGGCATGTTTCACACGCAACGTGACATTCTCGAGCGACAGGGGTTTTTCGATATAGTCATAGGCCCCCAGCTTGATCGCCTTGACTGCTGTTTCGATCGACCCGTGCCCGGACATCATCATCACTTGCGCCGCCGGCACCAGTTCACGAACCCGGCGCAAGGTTTCCATCCCGTCCATTTCCGGCATCCAGATATCGAGGAGCATGAGATCAGGCGGGTCGGTGGTATAGATGCGCAGCGCCTCCCCACCGTTTTTGGCCGTCACCACGTCGTATCCTTCGTCCTGAAGAATGCTGCTCAAAGACGTGAGAATCGATTCTTCGTCATCTACAATTAATATCGATGCAGACATGAATCCCCCATAAAACGTGAGCTGTGATCGGCGAGGCGGTACGAATCCTACCTCTCAGCACGCAACTCTCAGCACTTCTTCTTAGACCGGCAATTCGAATGTGAATACGGCCCCTTTCGGCTGATTCTGGCCAGCTTGAATCTGGCCCTCGTGATCGGTGATGATGCGCCGCACGATCGCCAACCCCAGCCCTGTTCCCGTCTTCTTTCGCGTAAAGTATGGCACAAACAGCTTTTCCCGATCTTCAGGCGCGATGCCTGCGCCTTCATCCGCCACGCTGACGACGGCTCGCCGACGTTTCGTATCATATTTCGTCGACACCCACACACGCCCCTTCTGGTGCATCGCCTGAATCGCGTTATCCAGCAGGTTGACCATCACCCGTTTGAGTTGTTCCCGGTCGAAATTGAGCGACGGAAGATCTTCGTCCAGTTCCACGATCAGCTCAATATCCTTGTGGGCCCCCCGATAGAGCGCCGTGACTTCGCTGATCACGTCGTGGAGCGACTGATGCGCCATCTGCGGGGTAGGCAGCCGGGCGAACTTCGAAAACTCGTTGACCATATGTATGAGACTTGTCACTTCGTTGACGATGACGTTGGTCGCTTCGTCGAAGATGATTTCGAAGTCCGGTGACTTTTCGAAGAACTTTTTCCGCAACCGTTGCGCGGATAATTGAATGGGCGTCAAGGGGTTCTTGATTTCATGGGCCACTCGCCGCGCCACCTCCTGCCAGGCCGCGACTTTTTGCGCCTTAATCAACTCCGTGAGATCTTCGAATACCAGCACGATACCGAGATCCTTATTCGCCTCATCCTTCATCCGTGACCCGTTAAGCACGATGGTCAGGAATCTGCCGTCGATCTCCATCGGGCCTTCGAGTGTCAGGGTGTCGCGTTGATCGGCCAGCATCCGATCGTAGACCGTCTGGAACAGATCGAGGTGAAACTCTTTGAAGACCTCATTGGCCGGTCTGTTGCGAAATCGATCCGCCGCAAGGCCGAGAATTCGCTCGCCGGACGGATTGAAATTTGTGATCAATCCGTTCTTATCGATGGAGAGCAAGCCCGAGGCGATCGTTTCGACCACCGTCTCGATGTAGGCGCGGCGGCGATCGAGCTCAAGATTGCTGTGGCGCAACGAAATATTGGCTTCTTCGATCTCGGACTTGCTTCCCTGCAGATCCGATGTCATCCGATTGAACGAATCGATGAGTGTGCCGATTTCATCGGTGGCCTTCGCATCAATCCGGACGGAGAGATCCCCTTGGGCGATGGCTTCGGTGGCTTCAGCCAACCGTTGGATCGGCACCGTGATGCTGCGCGCGACATAGAATCCAAACCAGGTTGCCCCGAACAAAATGAGCACGGTGATGACGGCGACGAACAGATAGGCTCCGGCCTTGATCGGGTTTTTCATGGCTTTGGTCTGCTTATACTCGTCGTACTGATGGCCGATCCCCTCCATTTTCGCCAGCAGCGATTCAGGCACAAAAGCTTCCACCACCACGACGCCGCCGATCTCGCCGCCACGCCCGCTTGCGGCGATGGGAGCCGCGGCCCGCACCAAACGCCCGGTTTGAGCCTCTTGCACGGCATTCACTTCCTGCTTCCCGTTGATCACTTGGAGGACCAGCTGGCCGATCGGCAGATCGAGAGCCGATGAGGGCACATCGAGGTCCAGGGCCTTCGTGAGCGTTTCCATTTTGGCTGAAAAGACTTCAATCCCTGCCACGCCGAATTCCGCACGCTTGCGCGCCATCGCGGCTACCAGCAGATCGCGTTGTTCCGGCAACAGCATGTCTTCCCGGTAAATTTCATGGCTGATCGCCCGGGCGCTGTTCACGGCCAGGGTAATGTGGCCGGCGTGCTGCATCCGGGCCACGTCGTACGAGTCCCGCATGACCTGCTCGATCTGATCGCTGAACCATACATCCACGGCTTTATTCACCAACCCACTCGCAACCAGGGCAAGGAGCACTGTCGGAATGAGTGAAAACCCGATAAAGGCCGCCACCAGCTTTGTCCGAAACCCCGATCCAAACAGTCGATGCCGCCGCTCGAAATAGGCCTTGATCAGGTTGCGGGAAAGCAGGAGCATCAGAACCACAAACCCGATCAGATCGAGATTGAGCAGCAAAAGCACGAAGGCGTAGCTGGTTGTCGGCAGAAAGGAGTCCGATTCCTCGCCGGCGGGAGCGATGACCTGTGAGTAGTAGAACGTCAGTGCCAGACAGGGGAGCAGAAGAATGAGGACAATCCAGACCGGCCGCAAATGCATCGTCCGGCGTTCCGGTTCGGGAGCCGGTCGGGGTGGCCGTGAAGATCGTCCGGCACCGGCAAGAGGGGGCGCGGTGTGAAGGGAGCCCGTGTCTTTCTTGATATCAGTCACATCCGGCATCCCTGTTTGTCGGCATTACAAGACATGAAGAACAGAATACTCACTTTCACCGAATCAGGGTAGTGTCTCCCCATATCCCATCAACCATGGTGCGGATAGACAGGTCTGAGGCGGTGGGCGGCAGGAGGTACGACTACTTGGCGGCCAAACTCACGTACTTCATCCGAAGGGCGTAGAGCATATCCCGCAGCACCGCTTGTTCTTCCGTCGTGAGATTGCCCGTCGTCTTGTTTTCCAAAACCGAGAGCAAGTCGATAATGTCCTTCGCTTGCGGCAGATTCAGCGGCATCGGAGGCTGCTGCGGATCCAGCTGTTCCCCCATCAACATCATTGAGGAACTGCCCAGTGAAATGACGAAGGATGAAAAGGTGACGGGAATGCCCGAACCCTGGTGTGGATCGGAGGGCGCCGCCTCCTGGTGGGACTGTACCTCCGACGCGGCAGGCGAAGTGGCGGAGGGACGGTCGGGTCCACTCCCACCCCGCCGATCCCGAACGACAAATCCTTCTTCCTGTTCTGCGTCCACAGGCATTTCCCCCGCTCCAGATGCAGCGACCGTACCCTACCATAGGCCCTAAAGCGGCGCAAGACGAACAACAGGATGCTGAAAAAGCCCGCCAGCTTCGTTCTCGGCTCATCGAAATCCTCAACGTACCCCTGAGGGTACGCCTTTGGTTTCGACTCGCCTGCGGCCTTGCTGGACAGTCTTTTTGAGCATCCTGCGTGGGCAATTGAGTTTCACTGTGCACAATAGTTTTTCCACAGCCTGCCAGCCGATTGAAGCTTGTCGGGAACCAGGTATAATGAGCGCCCAACTCCGGGTGACCATGAGGGAATCGATGTCGGACCGATTTCATGCGCTTGTCGATTTGATGGCTGCACTGCGCGCGCCGGATGGATGTCCCTGGGACCGCAAGCAAACGCATGAATCGCTGAAACCCTATCTGCTCGAAGAAACCTACGAAGTGTTGGAGATACTCGACCGGCAGGACCGCGCCAAACTTCCGGAAGAACTGGGCGATGTGCTGCTGCAAGTGCTCTTTCATAGTCAGATCGCGTCAGAGGCGGGCAGCTTTACCATCGAAGACGTGCTGCTTCCGGCTGCAGCGTGACGGCATGTTGAAGGAACTCGGTGCCACTCATGACAGGCATCCGTTGGTCCACCAGAAACAATGCCACCCGGTCACCCCTCGACGTGAGTTGGCGTAGAGCATCGAGTGCCTTTTGCGGCGCGTCGATCGCGAGCACACGATAGTTCGGAGAGAACTTCGCTTTCAGATCCCGCTCAACAGCACGGAGCACAGACACATCGTCATCGATCGCCAGT
>DATIQH010000377.1:0-3519 GCA_035471155.1 Nitrospiraceae bacterium
GATCCCCATCGGTGTCGCCGAGATCAAACGCGCCGGACGCGATGCGACGATCGTCGCTTATTCGAAGATGCTCCTGCTGGCGATGGAGGGAGCCGAACAGTTGAGCCGAGAGGGCATTGAGGTCGAGGTCATCGATCCCCGTACCCTCAAACCATTGGACCTCACGACGATTGTCACCTCGGTCAAGAAAACCGGACGTCTCGTGATTGTCGAAGAAGGTTGGCGGTTCTGCGGGTTGGGCGCGCAGATTGCCGAGAGCGTGTATGCAGCGGCATTCGATTACCTGGATGCTCCCATCCAGCGCGTCACCGGCGAAGATGTGCCGATTCCCTATAGTCGCCCATTGGAAGACGCCGCAATCCCGGATAAGCTGCGAGTCATCAAAGCCGTCAAAGCCGTGTGCGGCACACAGTAAGCAAGGAGGCACGATCACCCATGTCATCACAAACTCCAATTCACGATCACATTGAGATCACAGAGACGCTCGTCCGGCTCTATGTGTTCTTGGCACAATACCTCGATCGCTGCCTCGATGAGGCGGCCAGGAAAGAGTACCCGGACGAGGAGCTGCACGCGCACCTCTCCACAACGCGCGCAACGATGGCGGACATTCTTGCTGTGAATCCTGTGGTCAAGAGCAAGGTTGAAAAGGAATGCAAGGACGTGCTCGCGCTCGGAGCCGCAATTTTGAAAGGCGGCCATGAGCGGACCGCGGCGATGGAGCCGATGCAAGCGCAGCGTGCTGTTCTGAAAAGCAAGACGATCGCATTGAGCGATCTCTTGGGAGTGTTCCGGGCTCTCTGACAGTAGGGTCAATGGTTTGTTTGATTGCTTGGATCAAACAACAAAACAAACCAGATAGACCAAATGAACCAAACAGAGAAACATCAATTGGCCGGCGTCGATGCACGCGAACGGGGCTTCAGCAGACCCGTCGTGTACGAACAAGCTGATGAAGGCTATCAAGCCATTCTACGATATGAAACCACACGCGTAGTGACCACCGCACAAGCCACGCCGGGGGCCGCGCTGGATGAATTAATTCGCATGCTCCAAGGACAAGGCTACTCACAGCTCCGCAGCCAACTGAGCATCCGGGATGGCACCTACTTGGGTTCTCAGGAGCCTTGGGTTGAATATCCGGACCCTGTGAGGCAGCCTGAAACGCCAGATGGATTGATCGGCAAGTTTTTCTCATGGTTTGGCCGCTCTACTAGCAGTTAAATAGTGATGATGATTGAAAGACGAATCCAAATTTTAAGGATGCTCAAAAAGGCCATCCAGCGAGGCCGCAGGGATGACACAACCGGAGGCGTAGCTTCACAGCTACGTTGAGGATTGTGTCGACCCGAGAACGAAGTTGGGGGCCTTTTTCAGCATCCGTGAGGGAGTTTTATGGCTAGTCGAGTTGTGATGCCAAAATTAACGGACACGATGGAGGAGGGGGTCCTCCTTGCGTGGAAAAAGCGCGAAGGAGATTCTGTGCAGGCAGGGGAAGCATTGGCTGAAATCGAAACCGACAAAGCTATTATGGATCTTGAAGCCTTTGCCTCCGGCATCCTTCGCAAGATCCTGGTACAGGACGGCGCAACCGTGATGTCAGGAACCTTAATCGGCGTCATCGGCGGAGCGGATGAGGATATTACCTCAGCATTGACCGATACGATTACCGCCGCGCCATCGGTCGCTGGCGCGAAAACAAGTGCGCCGCCTGCTGCCGGTCCGGCGCCCACCGCACCTGGAAGTCCAGAGGACTTTCGTGTCATCGCTTCGCCTCGCGCGAAAGCGCTTGCTGCCGACTTGGGCATCGATCTCTCCACCATTACGGGAACTGGTCCCGGCGGACGAATCGTGGAAGATGATGTTACTAAAGGCAAGGCGGCGCCCATACCGATGCCTCTGGCTGGAACAGATCAACCGCTGAGCCAGATGCGAAAAGCCATTGCGCGAGCGACGACACAAAGCAAAGCGCCGGTGCCGCACTTTTATCTGACGAGCGACATCGACATGGAGCAGGCAGAGCGGTTCCGCGAGCAGTTCAAACAGAACCGAACGACGCATCCTTCCATCACCGACTTGCTCATCAAAGTCGCAGCGCTTGCGCTCACCCGCCATCCCGATATTAATGTGTCATTCACCGGCCAAGCCATCAGGCGGCATGCGCGCATCGATATCGGTATCGCCGTCGGCATCGAAGATGGCTTGATCACACCGGTCATTCGAAATTGCGGCGCGAAGTCCCTGGGCGATATCTCGGCCGAATCGCGGACGCTGATCGACCGGGCCAAGGAGAAACGGTTGCAACCGCAGGAATACACCGACGCCACGTTTTCGATCTCGAACTTGGGAATGTTCGACGTGGAAAACTTCATTGCGGTGCTCATTCCCCCTCAAGCAGCGTCCATCGCAGTGGGAGCTATTCGCGATGTGCCTGTCGTCAAAGACGGCACGGTCAAAGCCGGCCGGCGCATGAAGGTGACGTTATCCTGCGATCACCGGGCGCTTGATGGCGTGCAGGGAGCCAACTTTCTGAAGGAATTTAAACGTATTCTTGAACATCCGTCGGAGTTGCTTTCGCACAAGGAGACTCCATGAGTCTCATCCCGGTCGACCAGCTCCGGTCTTCGCCCCCTGATTCATCCAAAGCTTCAGCCGTCAGTCCTCCCAGGCGCCTTCCGCCCTGGTTTAAAGTTCAAGCGAAAACCGGCCCGGATTACCTCGACATCCAGCAGACGATGGACCGGCTCAATCTCCATACTATCTGCGAGGAAGCCCGCTGCCCGAACCGGTGGGAATGTTGGAATGCTCGCACCGCGACGTTCCTCATTCTGGGCGACATCTGCACCAGGCGCTGCCACTACTGTTCAGTCGAAACGGGGCGGCCGTTGGCGATCGATCTTGCAGAACCGCGTCGCGTCGCGGAAGCCGTCCAGGCGTTGGGCCTCAGACATGCCGTAATTACATCGGTGAACCGGGATGAACTGGCAGATGGGGGCGCCACAATTTTTGCCGAGACGATTCGGCAGACCAGACAGCTCAGCCCGGGCTGTACGATCGAAGTCTTGATTCCCGATTTCGAAGGCAATGAGACAGCCCTCGCAACGGTCTGTGCCGAAAAGCCGGACATTTTGAATCACAACATCGAAACCGTCAGGCGGCTGTTTCCGGCGATCAGACCGCAAGGGAAGTATCAGCGATCGATCGAGCTGCTCGGCAAAGCAAAGGAATTGGGCATGCGCACCAAGTCCGGATTGATTCTCGGGATGGGTGAAACGATGGACGAGGCCCGCGCAGTCATGCGCGATCTCTGTTCCGTCAACTGCGACATCATGACCATAGGTCAGTATCTTCAGCCTACAAGAGATCACCTGCCCGTTGCCCGCTTCTACGACCCCAGTGAGTTTGCCCGGCTCAAAGAGGAGGGCAGGGCGCTTGGCTTCACTCACGTCGAATCCGGTCCGCTCGTCCGCAGCTCATACCACGCAGAACAACAGGTTGCCTCAGAAGAAGTAATGCCCC
>DATIQH010000378.1:0-1690 GCA_035471155.1 Nitrospiraceae bacterium
AAGGGGCCATCCACAATGCATTGTCAGCCTCATCGAAGACATATCCGAACGCAAGCAGGCGGAGACGACGCTCCACCAGACCCAGGAGCAATTCCGGCAACTTGCGGCCCACATTCCCCAAGTGCTGTGGATCGCTGACATTGCGCAGCGAAAACTCTTGTACGTCAGCCCTGCCGCGGAGCACCTGTTTGGCCGCTCGCTGAAGGAGATTTATGCGAACCCGCACACCTTGATCCGGGCGGTTCACAGAGATGAGCGAAAGCGGCTCATACACCGCAGGCTGTCGGAGGCGACCGGCGGCAACTACGATGAAGTGGTGCGCGTCGTGCGCCCGGATGGTACGGTTCGTTGGGTTCGGGATCGTGCTTTTCCGATCCGCGATGCAGAGGGCAACGTCTATCGTGTTGCCGGCATCGCCGAGGATATCACCGCGAGGAGGGAATCCGAACAGCGCCTCGTCTATCTGGCGCATTACGACGGGCTCACCAATCTTCCCAACCGCCTGTTGTTCTATGATCGGCTTGGGCATGCCATTGCTATGGCCAAACGGGAACAATGGATTGTCGGCTTGATGTTCATCGACGTTGACCGATTCAAGGACGTGAACGACACGCTGGGCCATGCGGTGGGGGACAAATTATTGCAGAAGGTATCCGAGCGCCTGATCAGATCGGTGCGTTCCCACGATACCGTGGGCCGGCTTGGTGGCGATGAATTCGCCGTGGTACTTTCAAGACTTGGCAGTGCCCAGGATGCCGAAGCAGTGGCACAGAAAATCATACGAAGCTTCGATGACCCCTTTCCGCTGGACAGCGGCACCGAAATTTATGTCACCGGCAGTATCGGCATAACGCTCTATCCGATTGACAGCATGGATCGCGATTCCCTCCTGAAAAACGCCGACCTCGCCATGTATCACGCTAAGGAGGAAGGTCGTAATACCTATGAGCGCTATTCTCCGGAAATGGACAGCCGGAACGCTGGACGACTTGACATGCAGGCGATGCTACGAAGGGCGCTGGAGCGGGAGGAATTTACGCTTTACTACCAACCGAAGGTCGACGTGCAAAGTAACCGCGTCATTGGGATGGAGGCCCTGATACGGTGGAATTCCCAGGAACTTGGCTTTGTCTCCCCCGAGGATTTTATCCCGATCGCTGAGGAAGTCGGGCTCATCGTCCCAATTGGAGAATGGGTCCTGCGGACAGCCTGCGCTCAGAACAGAGCATGGCAGAATGAGGGGCACGCCCCATTAGTGATGTCAGTCAATATCTCGGCACGCCAGTTCCGTGAAAAGAACCTGGTAGACAAGATAAAGGATGTTCTTATTGAGACCGGTCTTGAGGCCCGCTATCTTGATCTCGAAATCACCGAGAGTCTGATCATGAACCACGCTGACAGTACCATCATTTTACTCGAGAGACTGCATCAGCTTGGTGTAGGGCTTTCGATCGACGATTTCGGCACCGGATACTCAAGCTTGGCCTATCTCAAGCGCTTCCCGGTGCAAAGCCTCAAGATTGACCAGTCGTTTGTGCGGGAGCTGACTACGCATGCTGACGACGCCGCCATCGTTACAGCGGTCGTTGCCATGGCGAGAAGTCTCAAGCTCAAGGTGATCGCGGAGGGGGTTGAGACCAAAGAGCAGCTCGACTTTCTCGCCACGTTACAGTGTGATGAATATCAGGGG
>DATIQH010000379.1:0-2138 GCA_035471155.1 Nitrospiraceae bacterium
GGATTCTTGGGGGAGTATCAGAGTTCAAGTTTCTCAATGTCGGTGTCTCCCGTTGCCACCGATCCTGAGACCGGCGCCATGCAACGCGATTCCTGGTACGCGGTGCAACGGAAATTTTCCAAGCTGGATTCCCCTGAAGCAGTGGGGCTGGAAGCGGCGCGGCGGACCGTCCGAAAGCTTGGGGCGAAAAAAGTGGAGACCCAACGGGTTCCTGTCATCTTCGATTCGGAAACGGCCGGAAGTCTCATGGGGAATCTTTGCAGCGCGGTGTCCGGGTATTCACTATATAAAGGGGCCTCATTCCTGGCCGGCCAATTGGACAAACCACTGGCTCCGGAATATGTCACGGTGTACGACGATGGGCGAGTGGTCGGAGGGCTGGGCTCTCGGCCATTCGATGGCGAAGGTTTGCCGACCAGGAAGACGACCGTCGTGGAGCGAGGAATATTGAAAAGCTACCTCCTCGATACCTACTCAGGAAGGAAGCTTGGATTGGCGTCGACCGGCAATGCCTCGCGCAGCGTCGGCGAGAATCCATCGGTCGGCCCCACGAATTTCTATCTCGCGCCAGGGACGAAGACGGCACAAGACATCATCAAGACGGTGAAACAGGGCCTGTATGTCACGGACCTCATCGGGTTCGGCATCAACATGGTGACCGGCGACTATTCGCGAGGAGCCGCCGGGTTCTGGATCGAAGGGGGCGAGTTGGCTTATCCAGTTGAAGAGATCACGATTGCGGGCAACCTGAAAGAGATGTTTGCGGGAATAGAAATGATCGGCAGCGACCTTGTGTTTCGCGGGCGTATTGCGAGCCCGACCGTGAAGATTGCCGAGATGATGGTGGCAGGCAACTAGCCGCGTTTCGCAGCGAGTTGCCGCTCTCAGCACGTACACCTCAAAACCTGCACCTGTGGGGAGGTGCCTTATGGCCGAGTCAATCAGAGAAACGCTGGTCCAGTATCCCAGCGACAAGGTGACGATGCGAGCCTATGTCGCAGCGCCGCAAACCAAAGAGCGGCGCCCCGCAATCATCGTGGTTCAAGAGTGGTGGGGACTGACCGACCACATCAAGGACGTGTCATGCCGCTTCGCCGCTGAGGGGTATGTGGCAATCGCCCCGGATTTGTACTCCCGATTAGGAAACGCCCTCACTACCGATGCCGGCGAGGCAGGCAAATTGATGAATACGCTGCAGCAGGAGGATGGACTTAAGGATCTCAATGCCACCGTTGCCTATCTGAAATCCGTTCCTGAAGTCGATGCCACGAGAATCGGAGTGACTGGATTCTGCATGGGCGGGTCCTACGCGCTCATGCTCCCTTGTGTGAACAAAGACATCAAGGCCGCGGCGCCGTTCTATGGTCAAGTGCCGAACCCCGATGCGCCGCTTCAACAGCTGTCGGCTCCTGTCCTGTATATATATGGAGAGGATGACGGCTGGATTACCAAGGCGGATGTCCAGCGGCTTGCGGCAGGTTTGAAGAAATATAATAAACCCGGTGAGATCAAAACCTATCCCGGCGCGCCTCATGCTTTTTTTCGGGATACGGATAAGACTGTGTATCGGCCTGAGGCGGCCAAGGACGCGTGGGCGCGTACGAAGGCCTTCTTTAAGCAACACCTCAGTGCGTAAGAGAACACACGAGTACTATGCCGCTTGATGTTGAACAGGGAAAGACCATGCTCCAATTGATTACGTCGCGATACGACGATCGGCATTGGCGCAAGAAGATTGAAAAAACATTGGGGTTGCCGCAATCCGGGGTCGGGGATCCTGCGCAACAACAGGTATTCATGTATCTCAAGATCGGGCTCAAGGGGCATTGAGGACTTGCGGCCGGCGCGCAGCGCCTGGCTCGGCTTGTCCTCCATTTTCACTTCGGTCTCGGCGTGGCGGATGGCGCTGACGGCGCTCAAGCCCGGCAGCCGGTCGATCATCGGCTTGAGGCACTGCTCGTCGCCGAAGAACAGGAAATGCGCGCTGGGGAATCGCTGACGCGCAATATCGGCGCCCCGGATCACCATCTCCGGAGCGTTGTCGCCACCCATCGCATCCAGAGAGATAGCCAGGCTGGCGGTCACCCCCCGATCTCCTTCCAGGCAGGCGGATTCCCCCTACGCAACCAGGTCTGCCG
>DATIQH010000380.1:0-4069 GCA_035471155.1 Nitrospiraceae bacterium
CGCCCGACTCCGGAGTCCTTCACGCCGCCATATGGCATGTGGTCGGCGCGAAAGGTTGGAATTTCGTTAGCCAGTACGGCACCGACCTCGAGGTGCCGAAAGGCATGAAAAATTTTATTCACATCTTGAGTGAACACTCCGGCTTGGAGCCCATAGTCGGACTGGTTGAGCGCAGTGATCGCTTCGCTGAAGTGTCGGTACGGAGTCACGGTTACCACAGGCCCGAACACCTCCTGACACGAGACTTTCATCGTCGGTGTGACATGCGAGAGCACCGTCGCCTCCATCACCGTCCCCATGCGTTTCCCTCCCAGAAGCACACGCGCCCCTTGCGACACGGCTTCCCCAATCCACGCCTCTACACGATGGGCCGCGGCCGGATCGATCAATGGTCCGACGACCGTCGCATCGTCGCTCGGATCGCCGGCCTTCAGACGCGCGACTTGCAACAGGAGCTTCGTGGTGAAGAGGTCCGCGATGGAATGATGGGCGAAGATTCTCTGGACGGAGATGCAGGTCTGACCGGCATATCCAAATCCTCCGACTGCGCAACGTTGTGCGGCGATGTCCAGATCGGCATCGGGCTCCACGATCACCCCCGCGTTCCCGCCGAGCTCTAACACCACTTTCTTTTTTCCGCACTTGGCCTTCAGCATCCATCCCACAGCGGCGCTGCCGGTAAAGCTCAAGAGTTTAAAGCGGGAATCGACGACGAGTTGTTCTGCCACCGTATTGTCGCAGGGAAGAATGTTGACGGCGCCAGGAGGAAGCCCTGCCTCCAGAACCACTTCCCCCAAGAGTAAGGCGGTCAGGGGTGTCTGTGGCGCCGGCTTGATGAGAATGGAGTTGCCGGCGGCCAAGGCCGGCGCAACCTTATGGGCCACAAGATTCAGGGGAAAATTGAAAGGCGTAATGCCGAGCACGGGGCCGATGGGAACTCGACGGAGAATGCCGAGATGGGAATCCGTCCCCGGCGTCCAGTCGAGAGGGATCACCTCGCCTGGAATGCGCTTCGCTTCTTCAGCCGCAACGGTAAACGTTTGTATGGCCCGACTGACCTCCCGTTTCGCGTCGGCGATCGGCTTGCCGGACTCCGCCATCATCAGGCGGGCAATTTCCTCACGCCGGTCATAGAGCCCACCGGCAATCTTTTGCAACGCATGATAGCGAGCGTGGGAGGGCAACGCTCCCATCGCGGCAGCGGCATCGACTGTCGATCGAATGGCAGCCTCGGCGTCCGCAGAATTCGCGTTCGATACCTCGGCAAGTAGCTGCCCTGTAAACGGATTGTTCACGGAGACAACGGTCTCTCCGTGCCGCCACTGACCTCCGATTAAGAATGGACGTGGTCCCTGCACGAGAGACGCCCCGCGGGTGGTGAAGACTCAGTCGGCGGAATGAATCGATGTCGCAGAAGCCGGCTCAAGATTGGCAGCTTGTTGGGCGATATTGGCTTTGGCAACCAAGTCTTCTGTGCCCCAATCACGAATCGCCTCAAGCGTGAACGCCTCATAGGTGGAAACGCCGTGACACGTCGGGCAATCCGGCATCGGCACCTTGCAATAAAAGACTTCTGACAAGCACGACATGCACATCCAATAGGGAGGTTCCCCATCGCGTTGCGGAATGGGCCAAAACGATTGTGTTGCAGACATAGATAATCCTCAGTGAATGATAAATGGACTGTTCTGTGCCACTGTCGTCGATCCGTGAGGATCGAGGGGCTCTCCCTGGGAGCGTGGAGGTGTAGCCAACATGCGATCGATCTCCTCGGCAAACTTGTCGAACGGGAATGCGCCGGGGATCGCGATCGCCGGCTCCTTTTCAGTGGGCCCACCAGCCGTTCGCATCAGGATAAACCCGGGAGTACCGTGAAAGCCCCAGCGGTTCGCCTCGTTGCGGTCCTGAAAAATGGATTCGAGATATTGCCGCTCATCGAAGCACTTGTCAAACGCCGTCTGATCCAAGCCGATCACCTTTGCGTATCCTTTGAACGATCCCGAATTTAACCGGCCTCGTTCACCGAAAAGCCGATCGTGCATCGGCCAATATCGACCCTGGGCTCCGGCACAGCGGGCAGCCACGGCAGCCTCGACGCCGGCTCCATCATCCGATCGAGGGTAGTCGCGATAAACAAATCGCACTTTGCCCGTATCGATATATTTGGCCAGCAAGCGAGGCCAGGTCTCCTGAAAAAACTTCGCACAGTATCCGCATGTAAAGTCAGAATACTCGATCAAGGTGATCGGTGCGTCCACGCTCCCTCTGATTCGTCCGTCATCCGTGATCGACCCGGCGCCGGCCTGAGTCAGCTGCGCGAGCAACAGCAATCCCGCCGCAGCAACTGTGCAAACGCGGTGCGAGCCCATCATGTGCGGGGAGTGCCTTTTGCTTTCATTCGCTCCAGCAGCCCGACCATGAGGAGAGGCCAGACTGCCGTGGCGTCACTCAACACTTCGGCAAAGCGCCCACCTGCTTCAGGCGGAACGAACTTTCCCCAGGAAAGGCCTTCTTGATAGGTACAGCCGCTCAACCCACCCAAATGGTCCGGTTCCGGACAGATCCGAACCCCGTATTGGAATCGAGGCGGCTCCACATGAAGGCCGAGGCGCGTATTGCTGATCTCGATGTAGGGGCCGACTTGTTGTGCCCAATTACGAGGCACGCCTCCCCCGATCGTAAAGATCCCGCGCCGCTTGGCAGAAATGACATGGCTCGCGTAGCTGTTGAGATCGAGATATGGATTGAACGATGGATAAGAGCGAAGAATCGTACGCAGCACATCAAGGTCACTTCCCCCCTGTAACTGCGCATGGACCTGACTGAGATCTCGACTCATAGCCCAGGTTCCAATATCTAATCCCATCTCGGAATCGGTAAAGGCGGGAATAAAGACCGGGACGTTTTTCAGATAGGCGCTTTTGAGAATACCTGTTCCGTCATATTCCTCTGCGAGCGTCCGCCCCAGCTCGCGAGTGAGGATTTCGGAAGAAAGAGACCGGTCCTGATCCATCCGCTTCATCGTTCGGGCAACAACTTGTTCTACATAATTGAGGTTGGACTCCATCTCCAGTGTGTCGTAGACCCGGTTATAGCCCTTCGCAAACAACTCTTGGTCGGACATAGATGAATGGTGCCGATAGTGTGTTTTACCGACGGACTCGCTCAATCCATGGGCGATCAATGCTCCGGTCGAGACGACACATTGCACCATCCCATGATCGATCATCGCGCTGATGATCTTGCCCATCTTCGCAATGGTCATCGCCCCTGACAGCGTCAACACGACGGAACAGTCAGGGTCTTCGATCATTGTCCACAGGACCTCGTAGGCCTCACCCAGTCTGCGGCCTCCAAAGGCAGTCTTGCGCATGGCGGTCAGCAAGCCATCGAAGGACTCAATCTGTTCTGGGTCGAGAGGCTCGAGCGCTTCGAGGCCGTCTTTCGCCCCATCGTGGAATTCACGTGCACCCATGAAAAACCTACCAGTCATGAAATGAGAATGGAGAAACAGCGCATTCTTTATACACAACCAACGATAGAGGCGTCAACGAAGTGGAACCCGAGAAATCCCTCGCTGCATTTTGGTTCACAAGGACACATGATCTGTTTATCGAGCGAGAAGCTTGATTGAGATGGCTTGCCGGAACGGCGAGTTGGAGTCGCGATCAGTACGACAATTCCAGGCTGCGTGAGAGAAAGGTGTCCAATAGGTTGAAGACTCTGTCGGGTCACCAAAGGCAATTAAAACGATCCCGGTCGGGTCAAGCAAGGGGTGGTGGTCCCAACGGGATTTGAACCCGTGTTTAAGCCTTGAGAGGGATAGTCAGAAGAAATTTCGCAAACCGGTTATTACAGCGTGATTGGGCGGTCTTCCCACTTTTTCATATATTTTTCGATAGTTCCGCATGAGGGAATTCAGGTCAATAGTTCCATTAATTCTCCAGGATTCTGTCTGATCCATTCTTTCTGTCACGCCGGTGTCACGCCCTGTAGGCCCGCGGCGGAATAGGCGCAGGATCAGCCCACAATCCTTTTTTTGCATCTCTCACTTCCTTCTCCAACCCTT
>DATIQH010000381.1:0-4189 GCA_035471155.1 Nitrospiraceae bacterium
ATCGCGTTGTAGGCGTGGGGGTCGGTGGTAATGATCTTGTTGAATTGATATTTGCTGAATACCTTGCCATTTTTTTCAGCCAGCATCTCAAACAAGCCACGTTCACCCCAGACGTCAAGATCGACGCGCGGGCTGGATTGGCCCCCTATCGCCGGAACTGGGTGGTCGGGAGGAACGACGTCGTCGAGCTCCCGGATATCTCCTCGCACTATGGCCGCCTGCGCGCAGCCGACCCTAAGCTGAACGAACTCCGGTTCCAGCACATTCGCAAGCCGTTGCAAGCCAAGCCGGGCATGAACGTGACGCAGCTCCACTACGCCAGAAAAGGTATCGTCACACCCGAAATGGAGTTCATTGCGATCCGGGAGAACCAATCTCGCGAAGTGGCACGCGAACTAGCCTCGCGGAACGGACACGGCGGCGGGGTCACACAACATCCGGGCCAGTCATGGGGCGCAAGCACCCCTTCCGTCATCACTCCAGAATTTGTCCGGGACGAAGTCGCCCGTGGCCGCGCGATCATCCCGGCCAACATCAATCATCCGGAGAGCGAGCCGATGATCATCGGCCGCAACTTTCTGGTGAAGATCAATTCCAACATCGGCAACTCCGCGGTCGCCTCTTCCATCGAAGAAGAAGTCGAGAAAATGATTTGGTCCATTCGATGGGGCGCCGACACCGTCATGGATCTCTCCACCGGCAAGAACATCCACGAAACCCGTGAATGGATCATCCGCAATTCACCGGTGCCCATCGGCACCGTGCCGATCTATCAAGCGCTCGAAAAAGTCGGGGGCAAGGCCGAAGACCTGACCTGGGAAATTTATCGCGACACGCTGATCGAACAGGCAGAACAAGGCGTCGACTACTTCACCATCCACGCCGGTGTACGCCTCGCCTATGTGCCGATGACCGCCAAACGTATGACCGGCATTGTGTCCCGAGGCGGCGCGATCCATGCGAAGTGGTGCCTGGCCTATCATCAAGAAAACTTTGCCTACACTCCCTTCGAAGAAATTTGCGAGATCATGAAGGCCTACGACGTATCGTTCAGTTTGGGCGATGGGTTACGTCCCGGCTCCATTGCCGACGCCAACGATGAGGCGCAGTTCGCGGAGCTGGAAACCTTGGGTGAACTCACCAAGATCGCCTGGCGCCACGACGTCCAAGTCATGATTGAAGGGCCAGGCCACGTGCCCATGCACATGATCCAGGTCAACATGGAGAAACAGCTGAAGGCCTGCCAGGAGGCGCCCTTCTATACGTTGGGACCGCTCACCACCGACATCGCGCCGGGCTACGACCACATCACCTCCGGCATCGGCGCTGCCATGATCGGCTGGTTCGGCTGCGCGATGCTTTGCTATGTGACACCCAAGGAACATCTGGGACTCCCGGACCGCGAAGATGTGAAGACCGGCGTCATCACCTACAAAATCGCCGCCCATGCGGCGGACCTCGCCAAAGGACATCCTGGCGCACAGATCAGAGACAATGCGCTCTCAAGGGCCCGCTTCGAGTTTCGCTGGGAAGACCAGTTCAACCTTTCGCTCGATCCAGACACGGCAAAGCTCTTCCACGACGAGACCCTGCCGGACAATGCCGCGAAGGTCTCGCACTTCTGCTCCATGTGCGGCCCTCATTTCTGCTCGATGAAGATCACGCAGGATGTCCGCGACTATGCCGCGCACTTACACGTGGACGAACAACAAGCGATTCAAATCGGCATGAAGGAAAAGGCGGAAGAGTTTAAGAAAACAGGCTCTGAGATTTATCGATAAGGCAAGCGAGGATGCTCAAAACGGTCATCCAACAAGACACGAGGTTGGGGACCGTTTTCAGCATCCGTTGAACGGAGAATTGACCATGAGTAAGCCACGACCCGCCCCGCTAAGAGAAAGAGATATTACGCGCCAGATCGCGCGGGAATACTACAAAGAGTTCGATCAGCTCATCGAGAGCGATGTGATCATTGTCGGCGCCGGGCCATCCGGGCTGATCTGCGCCCATGATCTGGCTGAGATGGGGTTTCGGACGGTCATCGTCGAACAGAGCCTTGCCCTTGGCGGCGGTTTTTGGTCGGGCGGCTATCTGATGAACAAGGCGACGATCTGCGAACCGGCCAATGAGATCCTTGAAGAGATCGGCGTGCCCTGCAAGAGGATCACGGAATGCGAGGGGATGTACATGGTCGACCCCCCACACGCCACCGGTGCGCTGATCGCTGCTGCATACCGAGGTGGGGCCAAGATCATGAATCTCACGAGAGTCGTCGACCTCGTTCTTCGTCGAGACGGCGTGCTCGAAGGCGTGGTGGTCAACAACACGACGGCTGAAATGGCCGGCCATGACATAATCCATGTGGACCCCATCGCGCTCGAAAGCAAGATCGTGGTGGACGCGACGGGCCACGATGCCGTCGTCGTGGAACTCCTGCACAAACGCAATCTCTACAAAGCCGTACCCGGCAACGGTGCTATGTGGGTGTCTCGTTCCGAAGAAGAAGTGATGGACCGGACCGGCGAGGTCTATCCCAACTGTTTCGTCATCGGGTTAGCAGTGGCGGCCGTCTACGGCACCCCACGCATGGGCCCGGCATTCGGCTCAATGTTACTCTCCGGGCGCTATGGAGCCGAACTCATCAAGAAGAAGTTGAAGCAGGAATAGTATAGTTCTAGTCGGAATTAACGGGGCGGCCTACAGGCTGATCAAAAAGGTCATCCAGCAAGGCCGCAGGGAGTGCGAACCCGGAGGCGTACCCTCTGGGGTACGTTGAGGAGTTCGCACGACTGAGAACGACGCTGGGGATCTTTTTCATCAGCCTGATTACTATGGATGTTCAAGATTTTTTAGTCCAAGGCGAAGGCCACGAAGAAGATAAGCGCGAGGCGTGGCAACTCTTCCAACAGGCCTATGAACGCCAGATGAAGGGCGAACTGGAAGAGGCTGTGAAGCTCTACAAACAGTCGATTGAGACTCATCCGACAGCAGAAGCCTATACCTTCCTCGGATGGACCTACAGCTTCATGGGACGTCTCGACGATGCGATTGAGGAGTGTCACAAGGCCATTGCGCAAGACCCCGACTTCGGCAACCCCTATAACGATATCGGGGCCTATCTGATCGAAAAGGGCGAACTCGACGAAGCTATTACCTGGTTTCAGAAAGCCATGCAGGCAAGACGCTATGAGAGCCCGGCCTTCCCCCAACTCAATCTGGGTCGGGTCTACGAACGTAAGGGCCAATGGACCGAGGCTATCGATTCTTATAAGAAAGCCCTAGCACTCAACCCCAATTACGCTTTGGCAAAGAAAGCGCTGGGACGACTGATCAGCTCATTGAACTGACCGGTCTGTCTGGTCTATTCGGTCTATCTGGTTTGTCTGGTGAATTACATAACGATACATTGAGGTGTTTGAGTGACCACGAATTCTTACGAGATAGACCAGAAAGACAAGACAGACCAAACAGACCAAAAAACCATTCTCGTCGGCATCACCGATATCTTTTTCTACACCAAAGTCCGCGATGCCCTCATGTCGAAGGGCTACAAGATTGAGCGGGCTCGAACGCAGCAGGATATCGCCGACAAGGCCTCGGCCACTAGCCCATCCGCGGTAATTTTGAACATGAACGATGAGACGCTGAACGCCTTTCAAGCCCTGGAAACCCTCAAAGCCGATATACGATTGAAGGCCCTTCCCATCCTGGCCTTTGCCAATCATGAAGAAGTCGATACTTTTAACCGGGCCAGAGCGCTGGGTGTGACGAAGATCGTTTCACGGAATGAGTTCTCCTCTCGATTAAAAGATCTGGTTGAGGAAGTCGCGGGGAATCACGCATGACGCATTCGCCCATTCACGAACACCATATTCAGCTCGGCGCGACCTTCGAGGAGGTCTCCGGGTGGGAGATGCCCGCTCACTATGGCAAGTGGGCCGACGAGTATCAGGCCGTGCGCCAGGCAGTCGGACTCTCCGACCTCTCGCATCGAGGCAAGATCCGCGTCACCGGCGACGATCGCGTGAAATGGCTACAGGGCCTCATCAGCAACGATATCCTCCCCCTCCAACCGGACGAAGACCACTATTCGAGCTTTCTCACGCACAAGGGCAAGATGCTCGGCTACTTTCGGGTCTATATTCTGCCCGACAGTGTATGGGTGGAAGATGTCGGCGAGGTCGGCGAT
>DATIQH010000382.1:0-7261 GCA_035471155.1 Nitrospiraceae bacterium
GGTGAATAGCAATCCGTCAATGGCCTCCTTGAACATCGGCGGCATTGCCGGTGGGGCATTCAACGAGGCGACGACCGCCTTCGACATTTCATGGACCCATGCCTTCACGGGCATTCCGTTCTTGACGTCCGGAAATTTCAGTCTCCAAGGAACGGCCCAGTTGGCGGCCGTGCCGCTGCCGGCTGCCGCGTTGTTGTTCGGCAGTGGCCTCATTGGGCTTGCCGGAGCCTTGCGGAAAAAGTTCAGTTCTGCCCAAGACGTTTTTCACGGCCTGATCGGCCAGACCGCCGGGCAGCTGCAGCGATCCTGCAACCTGCCGGGCGGGTTCTTACCCCAGTACCTTCGCCACCTTCCTGTTGGTTTGCCTCTGCTGCCGTGAGAGATTCACAAGTAGCAGGGGCGTTTCCCTCCAATCGATAGTTCACTACGTGCCTTGTTCAATGGGTCTACTCTGTTTTTCCAGTCTATCTGGACGGTTTAGTCCATCTGGTTCATTTCGTTCGACCAAAAAACCAGACAGACCAAACAAACCAGATCAACCAGATAAGCCGGGCTAGTGTTTGCCATAAGCAGAGAAAAATCTTGAGGAGAAATTAATAAAAAACAAACGAGTTTGTTACACAGTTGTTATCTACGGCTCGTATCAATGCATACGTAGGATCACAATTCTTCTCTGTCCGTTACAGAAAGGAACAAACACATGAACACCATACGACAAGTTGCCTTATTCAGTTCGGCAGTTGTATTGGGTTTCTGTCTCATGGGATTCGAGGGCCGTGCGGAGGCCATGTCCGTGACGTCGCTCGATTTCACGTCGGGAGCGGTCAATTGGGATGGACGACATGGCCGAATCCTCGATCGGCTGTTCGCTCAGGACGGGAGCATTACGATGGGGTCGTATCAATCGATGGCGGACCTCGTGGGCCCGATCACGCAGGGGCAGAAAACGTTCTCGCTCTTCACCAGCGGCTTGAACGGCGCGCCCGCTCCGTCGGCGACGATCGATGGATCTTCGATCACGGTCGATCTTTCGTCGCTCTATGTCGGATGGACGCGCGGCAGTGAGGTTCGGGCCTGGAACATCGGCGGCATGGCGACGGGGGTCATTGATCCACTGACTTCCGAGTTCTCTCTCTCGTGGGATCATCTGTTCAACGAGAGGTTCGGCAAAGGGGCGCACGGCATGATGGGCGATCGCTCAGCCACGTTCTTCTTGCAAGGCACAGCGAACGTGGCGCAGGCGCCCGTCGCGCTCTCAGCCAGCGCCTTGTTCTATGTGACTGGACTCGCGCTCATGGGAGGACTCTTCTGGCGGAAGTCCCGTAGAGCACTGGCAGGAATCGTCTCCTGACCGTCGGCCGATGCGGGGATGGTCTTCGGCGACGCATCGAAATTGGCTGTGGTTCGACAAGCTCACCACGAACGGGATACATCCTTGATTTTCAGCATTGCCTCCGTTCGCCCTACGCTTGTCGAAGGGTGAACAGGGATTTTTTCTGCAGCCTGCTAGGTGCCCTGCTTCCAGTGCCCTCACCGTCGCATCGTTGTTTCTTAGGCTTTTAACGATTTGTTAACACAAACTTGAGACTCGCGTGGTCACCCCGCGGGGTCGCCCGCAGTAGACTATACCCCTCACAATAGAGACCAGCCCAACCAGCCATGCCTCCAGAGGGGTGTTTGGCGAGAGTGACGTACGTTCGTTGATTTCCGCGGGTGCATTACAGCCGTCACATCTGTGCGAAGGCTGCGGGGGAAAAGTCGGATACCAGCATGAAGATCATTTGCATAGAACCAGTCCTTGCTCCCTATAGCATCTCTCGATTCACAGCGTTTCAGACACTGAGGTCCGAAGATGTCATTCAGGTGATGGCTCTGGGCGCCACAGAAAGAATGCGCGAATGGCAGGTGCACAAGTCCAACCTGGGGTTTGAGTATGCGGAGGCGTTTCCGGGGGAGACCGTGGAAAACATCGAGCCTCGCGCACTGGCAGCGCGTGTCACGAGTTGGCTCGATGAGAAAGATCCTCAGGCTGTGGTGATTACCGGCTATTACTATCCCGCGATGAGAGCGGCTGCGCGATGGGCCCGACAACGCGGACGAGCCAGCATCTTCATGGGAGATTCTCAATGGGGAGATCGCCGAAGGATTCCTCTCCGAGAGTGGGCCAAAGGGTGGTGGGTGCGCAGGAACTACGATGCAGCTTTTGCAGCCGGTGGGCGGACAGTCGAGTATCTCATGCGAATGGGCTTTCTCCGTGAGCGTATCTGGACCGGCTATGACGTGGTGGACAACCAAGCCTTTGCCGCAGGGTCAGCACTAGCGCGTGTAGAGGCAGGCTTGCTTCGGAAACGCATGGGTCTTCCCGAACGGTATTTTTTGTTTGTCGGCCGTTTTGCGCCAGAAAAAAATCTGGTCCGATTGGTTGAGGCCTATGACATGTATCGGCACACAGTGGGGGAACAGGCCTGGAGCTTGGTGCTGGTCGGTGCTGGACCTCAGGAGTCGATGCTGCGGGCGCAAGCTGAGGAACTGCGCGGGGTGGTGTTCGCAGGTTTCCAACAAGTGGATGCCGTACACACCTACTACGGGCTCGCCTCCTGTCTGGTTCTTCCGAGCATCAGCGAAACGTGGGGGCTCGTGGTGAACGAGGCAATGGCAGCAGGGCTTCCGGTGCTCGTGTCAGACCGTTGCGGATGCGTGCCGGAACTTGTTCAGTCTGGGGTAAACGGATACGTGTGCAATCCGTTAGATACTGGGGGAATGGCACGGCTTCTGAGGGTGATGTCATCAGACACAGCCGAAGTGGCTAGGATGGGCGAGGCATCCCGTCAGATTGTGTCCTTGTTTACTCCGGAGACCTGGGCGCAGACCCTCGCCGACTGCATTGAGCAGACCTTGGCATGGAAGCAAGGGAATGTGGAGGAGAGGGCTTTAGGGAGGAGAAGTTTGGGAGTCTGGTCTCAGAAGCAGAGCGCTGGTTCACAAGTTCAAGACTGATGCTTGACATCCGTACTCTTTTTGGAAGCCGGGTCTTTGTGCTGAAAACGTGGAGTTGCCGATGTCTGTTTCGCTGCGTACGATTATCTCTCCTGGCAAGACCGGTATCCCTGGTCTTGATGAGGCTTCTGTCGGGAGAGTGCGGCGCGCGCTTGTCGATGTCTTAGGTCCTCTTCGCGAGGCGTCCGGATATTCCCTGTTGACGTTCGTTGGGCTTGCGCTCGGCTTTGCGCGTGAACTCACTGTCGCTTCCACGTTCGGCTTGAGTCCGCAACTCGATGTCTTTGTCGCGGTGATGACTCTTCAGCTGTTCTTCGGCGCGCAGATCGGTAACGCGTTGGAGACAGTGTTCATTGCCCGTGTTGCGAAGGAGGGCAGAGCGATTACCGTTAGGCGGGAGGTAAAGCCTGCGCTGTACGGTCTCTTGCTTGTGAATCTCGGTGTCGTGCTGTTTCTGTTAGCGAGCGGGGGTCTTTTGGTGCAGGGCATCTTCCCACGCTTCGATGAGACACAAGCGACATTAGGTGTGCGGACGCTCCATTTCCTGGCGCTTCCAATCGTGTTTGCCAGCACCGCGGGTTTGCTGCGAGGGGCGCTCTCAGTGCTGGGGGCCTTTGCCCCTGGATTTGTGGCTGGCTCGATCATCTCGGTTTGCTCCATCCTGTCCATTACGATCTGGTCCGAGCCGCTCGGTATCGACGCACTGACGCTGGGCGTGGCTGTGGGAAACCTCCTCGTCATGCTTCTGTTCGTTCTTCGGCTCCTCAGGCTGACGTCGTCCACACCCTCGGATTCTACGCCCCCTGCTTCCAAAGGATGGTTCGTGCTTTGGGGAGCAGCGGGCACGATTTTGGTGGGTGAACTGATATATTCCGCCGTCGGATTGACTGAACGAAGCCTCGCTTCCTGGCTACCGCCCGGTTCCATCGCCGGGTTTTTCTATGCCAGCACGATCGTGTCCGTGCCGCTATCGTTGCTGGTACTTCCGCTCACGACGATGATGTTTCCCCGTCTGGTGAAAGCCTTTGGACAAGACAGAATGGCTGGATTCGCGATGCTCCGGAAACAAGCATTGCTCCTTTTCGGCGTGAGCTTCGCCGTCGTGGCCGTCGCGGGATTCTTTGCGGAGCCGATTGTGGAACTGGTTTTCATGCGCGGCAAGTTTTCGCTTGAGCATGCCCTTCTCACTGCGTCCATTCTGTCGATTACTATTTGGGCGCTTCCCTTCATGAGCCTTGGCCGGGTGTTTCGCAATTCCTGTTACGCCTTGTCGGACTACCGCACGCCCATGGCGGGACTTACGGCGCAGTGGCTGGTTCTCGCCGCGCTCGGGGCGGCACTGGTGCCGATTGCCGGGGTGCAAGGGTTGGCGATGGCGATCGTGGCCGGTGAGGCCGTGACTAGCGTGACGATGGGAATTCGATTAGTGATGAAACTGAGGTCGCATGAGGTTTGAACAGCAAGAAGACTTCGACGATGCCGCTCCACCAAGGCCGCGGGTAGGCCTGGTATTGGGACTCTGGCTCAGCGGGGTCTTTGCCGCGTCCCTCGGAGGGTGGCTGAACGCAGGCCATGAGAGGACGGCGCCCATGGTGCTGCTCGGTGTGGCTGTGTTGTGGCCGCTGCTGTATTTTGCGATGGGACGTTGCCGCTTTTTCCCTCGATCGATGCCGCTGGCGGCAACCGGCGGGCTGATTCTCTTTGGAGGGGCGGCGGCTCTATCCAGCTTCATGAGTCCTGTTGCGCTGCTCTCGACCGGCTATCTGGTGCTGACGCTGGCCGGAATCTGGTTAGCGCTGCAATTCAATTCAAGCCTCGACGCTGACCAATATGAACATGGACTGAAAGTATTCGCTCTACTGACAGCCACCTTGCTCGTTGGGTTTGCCTGGTATGAATACACGCCGGGGACTCGTCTCGGCAACGGCAAAGATATCCTGAACCCCAATACAATTGGGCTAGTGTCCGTCTCTGTCTTGCTCGCTGCGATGTCGATCAAGGCGTTGCTGTTCCGTCTGGCAGTGATGGGCCCGATCGCGGGGATCATCGTCCTGACCAGCTCTCGTGCGGCGGCGGTTGCAGCAGTAGTGGGGCTGGGGATGATCCTGTGGCTCCGCCTCCGCGCACGCAGGCGCCGGGTATTATTGATTGCCGGGATCGGTCTCATATTTGCTGTCGTTGTGATGATGGCGTACGGCGACGTGATGTACCCGATATTGGATCGATCTTTTGGGCTGAACACTGCCGATCGCGGCATCGGCTCGGGGGCGACGGGGCGCGTCATGGCTTGGAAGGGGACGTGGGAAATATTCGTGCGCAATCCCGTGCTCGGCGTGGGGTTCCGCGCTCATGAGTTTCTTCTGAAAGCAGACTCATCGTCGCACAATGGGTACCTCGCAACATTGGCGGAAGTCGGGATGATCGGGTTTCTCGGAGTTCTGTTCCTGGTCGTGCGCGGGTTGCGCCTCCTCTGGGTCGGCTCACGAGAACCGGGACCAGGGTTCAGCCAAAGCATTCTGTTCGGGCTCTGTGTCGGTTATCTTCTGCTCGCAGTTTTCGAAAGGTATTTAATCAATGTCGGCAATCCGACGTCTCTCTTGTTTCTCGTGGGGATTATGAGATCGGGAGCCTTGGAGGGCTCTGTGGATGAACTGGACGAGTTTCAACCTGAGTCTCCAGACGAATTGGCTGGTCGCGAGCCAGGAGAGAGAATCTACGGACATGGCTGAGCGCACAGAGTCTGGAAGTGGTTTTGCAAGCGCCGAAGTTGCCCTCTTGTCAAGAAAGTCGTCTATGAAGGGAACAGTCCACGACATCGCGGATTTGAACGTGTCCATGCTGCGCACGAGGCGATTCAAGGTCGGCGAGTTGAGCCGTCTCTTCCTGGGGGAATCGAAAGAGGTTACCAAGAAGGTCCGAGCATGGTTTCTGGTCCGATTTCGGTACCGAGGGGCTCGCGTCGGTAAGGGGTTTCACGTGGGACGGTCGGTCAGTATCGGCACGGGATTCATCGCCGGCGACTATGTCTACGTGGGTCCGCAGAGCCAATTGCCGCCTCACGTGCATGTCGGGAATTATTCATCGCTCTCCACGCGCGTGGCGATCGTCGGGTCTGACCATAATTACGATAACCCAGGTGTACCGATTGTGTTTTCTGGCCGGCCTCAGTCCTGCGTGACCACGATTGGAGCCGATGTGCTGATCGGTCACGGAGCGGTGCTCCTACGTGGGATTACGATCGGGAATGGGGCGGTGGTCGGGGCCGGAGCGGTTGTGACGAAGGACGTGCCTCCCTATGCGGTTATTGCAGGCATCCCGGCCAAGGTCTTGCGCTATCGATTCGATGAGCTAGAACGCGCGGTTCATGAAGCGATGCTGGCACAGCCGACGAAACGGGGCCTGCATCCGGGGCCGCTGAGGTGATGTGATGCGAGCGAGGCCGGATCTTCGATCTTTTCCCAGTCCGCACTCGTACCGGAATCGAATTGGCCGACTCTTGTGGGCGCTGGTGTGGCACATGCTTTTCCGTCCCAGCCCACGGTCGTTCCATGCTTGGCGGTGCTGGTTATTGCGGGTGTTTGGCGCGAAGGTGGAGGAAGGGGCGCATCCGTATCCTTCAGCAAGAATCTGGGCGCCTTGGAACTTGACGATGAAGGAAGGGAGTTGTCTGGGCGATCATGTGGATTGTTATTCCGTTGATCAGGTGACACTCGAACCGTACGCCACGGTCAGTCAATATGCGTTCCTCTGCACGGCAAGCCATGACTATACGATCGAGAAGATGCCGGTCATCACCGCGCCGATCAGGATTGGGCGGCGGGCATGGGTGGCGGCGGATGTGTTCGTCGCGCCTGGTGTGACGATTGGCGAGAGGGCTGTGGTCGGCGCACGCGCCAGCGTCTTTCGCAATGTCGATCCTTGGACGGTAGTGGGCGGGAATCCGGCACGCATCATCAAGAAATATGCGCCTCAGCAGGAAGAGCCATGACCGAAACCGCGATCGACATTTCTGGCTATGCCTATGAGGATGGAGACCTCAATCCGTCGCATGACTATCTCGTCCCGTCTCTGCTGGAGATTCTCGGGTCGTTGCATCTTCCGCAAGACCGGAGGCGCATCTTCGAACTTGGATGTGGAAACGGGGCAGTTGCTGAAGTGTTAACGCGGCATGGCTATCAACTCACCGGTGTCGATGTCTCTGTCCAGGGAGTTGAGCATGCGCAACGGCGACATCCACATCTGTCCCTGCAACTGGGATCGGCCT
>DATIQH010000383.1:0-1726 GCA_035471155.1 Nitrospiraceae bacterium
AGCGCTGGGACGCCCGATCGGTTGGCGCGATGTGTATAGACAGTTTCATTGTTTCGCGTCGACACTCCTCGATCGCGTCTATCTTCTCACCGGCCAAGCCAGCCACTTCGACATCGATATACGGGGACTCGACTTACTTAAGAACCGCTTGGCTTGTGGCCAAGGATGTATCCTGCTCGGTTCGCATCTGGGGAGCTTCGAGATCGTGCGCGCCGTCGGGCTGAGCCAGCGGGATGTCGAAATCAAAATCCTCATGCACGAGCAGCATACACCGATGCTCCGAGACCTCTTCCGCGACTTGAATCCGGAAGTTGCCGATTCGGTCATCCAGACCGGCTCGCCGAACACGATGTTGCAAGTCAAGGAATGTCTGGACCGCGGAGGGGTGGTGGGCATTCTCGCGGATCGGCTGGTGAATCAGAATCAGGCGACGGGCTGTAAGTTTTTCGGCAAGCTTGCACGATTCCCTGCCGGAACCATGTGGCTTGCGAGCGTCTTAAAGGTGCCGGTCATTCTCTTCTTCGGCCTCTACCGTGGGGGCAACCGCTACGAGATTCAATTCGAGTTGTTCGCAGAAGAGATCACGATCGACCGGCAGCATCGAGACCAGGAAGTTCAGCAATGGACCCAACGCTACGCCGACCGCCTGGAACATCATTGCCGCCTGGCGGCCGACAACTGGTTCAATTTTTATGACTTTTGGGAAGAGCACCGATAACTGGCCGTTGAAACTGCCGGCACTGCTCCTCATCTGGTTGTTCTTGCCGGATCTTGCGCCGATATCCCTGGCACAGTCGTCGCCCCAGTCCGAGCGAGCGGCAGAAGCACCTGGCTGGACTGTAGAACAACTCATTGGGAGCCTGGCCAAGGGCCGGCAGGCGGAGGTACGGTTTGAAGAGACCGCTTTTTCGAACCTGCTCACCCAACCGTTGAAGACCCGAGGCATCTTGCGTTTCACTCCTCAGGCGGGACTCGAGAAACATATCACCGCTCCTCATGACGAGCGCTACCTCGTTGAAGGCGATATGGTTCTCTTCGAAAGCAAGACCAAAGGTACGAGCAGGACCCTTTCATTGCACGACTACCCTGCGCTGCGAGCATTTATTGAGGCCTTTCGGTCAACGCTCGCCAATGATGTCGTCACCCTGAAGCGTTTTTACAGCGTGACGCTGCAGGGTGAACCGCGACGATGGGTCTTGATGCTGCGACCGCTGGACAAAGCAGTGCAGGAGCTGGTGGAGTCCGTTCGATTCTCCGGAGAAGGGGAATACCTCGGTAGCATTGAGATCCTAGCCCCGGGCGGAGATCGGTCTGTCATGGTGATCACAACGGGCGCGCCGTGACCAGAAGATCCTGGGTCACACTGTTGATCTGGTGCATGGTCCTGGGGCTCACCGCGTGGTTCGTGGCCACGCGTGCACATGTGGAGACCGAACTCTCCCGCCTATTGCCTGAAGGCGCCACACCCACAGAACGCCTGCTGCTCACCGAACTGCGAACAGGCGCGGGCGGGCGGCTCATGCTTATCGCTCTGGAGGGAGACGATGCCGACCTCCTGGCAGAAGCCAGCACACAGTTGGCAGCCTGGATGCGCAAAAGTGGTTCGTTCCACTACGTCGGCAATGGGGAGCAAGCCTGGACAACGGAGGAGCGGGAACGCCTCTTTCAGAATCGGTACGTGCTCAGTCCAGGCGTACAGGAGTCTACGTTCAATCGAGATCATCTC
>DATIQH010000384.1:0-2342 GCA_035471155.1 Nitrospiraceae bacterium
TTATTGGAGAGCTGCGCAAGCCGGAGACTCTGCGCTGGGCCATGAGAGGAATCGATCGCGTCTTTCTGATTACACCGCTCAGCCCGACGGAAACAGAAGAGGGGTTGGCGGTCGTGGCGGCGGCGAATCGGGCAGGTGTTCGGCACCTCGTCTATCTGTCGGTTTATCATGTGGAACAGGCTCCACACATTCCTCATTTCAAGTCCAAGATGGAGATCCACCGGGCGCTCAGAGATTCGGGGATGGCGTTTACGATGATCATGGCCAATAACTTTTTTCAGAACGATCTGGCGTATCGCGAGTCGATCCTAGAAGAAAGAATGTACCCACAGCCGATTGGGGATATCGGCTTGAATCGAATCGACGTACGTGATATTGCGGACGCTGTGGTCGCGACCCTTACCCAAACCGGACATGAATTCCACTGTTATCCGCTGATCGGTGTTGAAGTATTGACCGGCCAGGACCTGGCGGACGCCTACACCCGTTCCCTCGGGCGCGAAATCCGATACGGCGGAAATGATCTCGATGTCTGGGGAAATAGGGTCAGGCACACGCTGCCGGACTGGTTGGTCACGGATCTGAAACTCATGTACGAATTCTTTCAACACCGTGGGCTTCGGGCAAGTGAACCAGACTTTTCCCTGCAAGCGAAGGTGCTCGGTCATCTTCCCCGCTGTTTCCATACATTTGTCGATGAAACAGTTGCCGCATGGGAACGAGATGAGCCTCGTGAATACGAGAAAGTGGGGTAAAGAAACCTGACGCGTTGCGGATAGGGAGCCTTCCGCCATGAATCTCAAAGGCCTAGTTCATCGAGAGATCAATGAGGGGATGACTGAAAAGGAGTTGGCCGATGCGGTTGGGGTCTCTGTGCTGACGATCACGGATATTCTGGCCGATAACCTCCCGCAAGACCCGGCGATCTGGGAAACATTCGCCCGGCATTTTCGCATTCATGCTGACTCCCTGCGATTCGGCGGTCCGCCGCACCCGGAAGGGCTGTTCGACCTCACAGAAAGCGCCCATGCCTCTCCACTCGGCCCAATGAGGAAGGTGCCACTTCTGAGATGGGATCAAATAGATCAGATGATTTCTCGCCAAGAGCCGCCTCGCCTTATCCATGCTGAAACGTTGCTTGAAACTGACGTACCAGGGAAGCGCACTTTCGCACTGCAGATACGAGACGATTCCATGCAGCCTCTCTTCAGCGAAGGCGAGATTGTGTTTGTCAATCCTGATCTTCCCACTGAGCCTGGCCATTACGTGCTGGCCGAGAGTGAAGACGGTCGTCCAGAAAGCGCCCTCTTACGGCAGCTGAAGGAAATCGGTGGGCAGGCTATTCTTCATCCGCTCAACCGGCGGTATGAAAATATTCCCGTGACGAAACAGCAAGGTATCTGGGGCCGGGTCGTGCGGTTGCGGAAAAATCTCTGACGGAAAAGAGCGCTTCAGTGGGAATTTCCTAAGAAGCGCGGAGGCGCCTTATGAGATGGATGCTTGTACTGGTCGCATTGATGGGGCTCGCTGTTCACTCGGCGATTGCCGCGGCGCCCATTGATAGGGAGACCAAGGAATCCGCCACGGGACAGAACCACAGTCATGAGAAGCCTGCATCGGGTCAACCACCGGATGGGTCGATGGTTCTTGTGCCGGCTGGGGAATTCACGATGGGTAGTACGATGGGAGATGCAGACGAACAACCGGCGCATCTGGTCCATGTAGACGCCTTTCTTATCGATATCTACGAAGTCACAGTGATGCGGTATGCGGCCTTTCTGAAGGCGACAGGAGGCAATTCGCCTTCAGACTGGAAGACTGTGAATCAACCGATATATCAGAAACGTCCGGTCGCCAATGTGGAGTGGGCGGAAGCGGCTGCGTACTGCACATGGGCCGGCAAGCGCCTGCCGACGGAGGCGGAGTGGGAGAAGGCGGCGCGAGGAACAGATGGCAGGCTCTATCCATGGGGCAACGATCCTCCAACGCCGCGCCACGCACACTATGGGAAAACGGGGTCGCACAACCATGGGACATTGGCGTCGGTGGGGACGTTAGAACAGGGCAAGAGTCCCTACGGCCTCTATGATATGGCCGGGAATGTCCGGGAGTGGGTCAGCGACTGGTATGACGCTGGTTATTACCAGAACAGTCCTTCGCAGAATCCGACAGGGCCGTCCTCAGGCGAATCCAAAGTGTTGCGTGGCGGCTCGTGGGACAGTAGTCCGCAGCAACTACGATCCACGCTCCGGTATTTCCACCGGTCGGCACACCGGCACAAAGACTACGGATTCCGGTGTGCGAAGACTCCATAATTCTAGTCGCTGCGGACGAAGAGAGCC
>DATIQH010000385.1:0-2643 GCA_035471155.1 Nitrospiraceae bacterium
AGAATGCATCGATGACTCAAGTGGCGACTCTGGACCAGCAGTTCGGTACATACTTGGCGCAGCGTCGCTTTCAGTATGCCCTGCTGATAGGCTTCTCCATCGTGGCGCAGCTGATGGCCGCTCTGGGAATATACGGGCTTATCCAGTACCCCATCCAGACGCGCACGCAGTAGATCGGGATCCGCATGGCTGTAGGAGCGCAGTCCGGGGAGATTTTCCGCATGATCCTCGGTGAGGGAATGAAACTGACCCTGACGGGATTGATCCTCGGTCTGCTTGGAGCACTGTGGCTGGGTCAGGCGGGCTCCGGTCTGCTGTTCGGTGTCACCCCGACGGATCCTTTAACGTTTATTGCCGTGTCGTTATTGCTCGTCGCGGTCGCAGTTGCTGCCTGCTGCTTCCCCGCGCGGCGCGCGATGAAGATTGAGCCGGTCGTGGCGTTGCGTCAGGAGTGACGCAACTTCTGTCAGAGGCAATCAATGAGTCGCCGCGGTGACCTGCGTGAGAGGACATTTACCGTCGCCGAAGAGTGAACGGAGAGAAAGGTCACCATCGCTCGCCTTTTAGACCGTTATGATTTACTTAGTCGGCCACTTCAGAAGTCCGCTAACGTATTTTTGGAGGATCATCGTGGGGTGCCGAGCTTGATGAGAAGTTCATTGAGATGTTGGCGTGTGAACTTCCATTCAAACGGCTGGGCAGTAGTTGCCCAGTAGTATTGAAAGTCCAAAAGGCGTTCGGCGACGGCGTTGAGATCAGGAAAGTCATTGGGCGTCAGGACCTTCCGCTGGATGATCGAGAAATAGATTTCGATCTGGTTGAGCCAACTTGCATGAACCGGCGCATGCACGAGCGTCAGGCGGGGGTAAAGATTCCTCAGACGCTCGGCGGCGCTGGCCCCACGGTGTGCCGAGCAATTGTCCACGATCCAGAAGACGCGCCGGGCATCGTTATAAGGCGGTCGTGTCATGACCTGCTCCACGAGCCGGTGAAAGGGCGCGATGCCATTCTTGGTTTCGCAGCGGCCAAAGACTCTGGCCCGGTGGACGTCCAATGCCGCGATGTAGGTCCAGGCGCCACAACGGAGGTACTCATGCTCGACATGCATGGGCGTGCGCGGACGGCAACGCTGCGTAGGGTGTTTGCGGCGGCGAGCCTGAATGCTGGTCTTTTCATCCGCGGAGATGACGAATTCGTCATCCTTTAAAGACCTGCCTTGCCACTCTCGGGCGTAAAGATCCAACAAGCGGCCGGCCTTGGCGGCGAAGTCCGGATCGCGCGGGAATATCCAACTGCGGTGGTGCCACGGCCGAATGGCGTCCTCATGCAGCCATCGCCACAGCGTGCTGCCGCTGACAGAGGCAACCAGACCGCTTTGCTGGACTTGCTGAACCAAATCACTGGTGCTCCAGCGGGACAGTGGCAAACCGTATTTGGCCGGCAGTTCACACGCCAGCGCTTTAATCTGAACGACGAGATCTGGGGGAAAAAGTCCGGGGGCGACCCGGACGGGCGTGTTCTTCCAATCCTCCGAGGCGGTCGGCGAAAAAGCGCTTGCGCCAAAGAGAGACCACCTCACGGCGGGTGTCCAGACACGCGGCTATCTCGTCGTTGGGCATGCCCTCGGCTGCATAGAGAATCATCCTGGCGCGCTGGACCTGAAAATACGGTAACGTATATTTCCCCGCACGCCGCCGCAACTCGGTTTCCTCGGCAGACGAGAGGGTGATTTTGAAAGGGCTCGATCTCGGCATGGCTGGACACCTCACCACCACGATGTCATGTCCGGGCCTGGATTTCAACGCCCTCTATACGTTATCGTATTTATGAAATGGTGTACTTAGTGAAGATTCTCGATTAGCATGATATCGGCGTCAGGCATCACACGGGAGAACACAAACGTCAGACCGTCCGGCGAAACGGCCAAACCTTGGTGAATCGGTCCTTCCAGCTCACCGACTGTGCGGCTTAAACGCGCTCGCGGGTCCCACAGGCGAATGTCATAACGCCTTCGGATCGTGCTTGCCACCAGCGGTTCCCAGTTTCCTGCGGCCTCTTCCTTTCGCTTTTCCGTCAGGTAATAGATACCGGATTCTGTGACTGCGATGGCGCGAGCGGCAATCGGCTCCGAGATGATCTGCTTTTCTTCCTGTCCGTTGGCAAGAGACAGCGCCCACAATCCATCTTCACCCGTTGCCGTGAAGTACAGCGACTTGCCATCGAGTGATTCCGCAGCGATGTAGCCACCGTTTCGAGTGATTTGTTCGGCCGGTCCCCCGGAAACTGGTGCGCGCCAGATCTGCGGCCGGCCCGAACGGTTCGAGAAGAAGTAGATCTCCCCTCCATCCCGCGACCACGCGGGGACTGCACTATCGCCTGCATCCTGTGTCAACCGACGCTGGTTACCGCCATCTGCGTCCATCACCCACACCTGCCAGCGGCCATCACTTCCTTGCGAGTCGAACGCGAGTCGCGTTCCGTCCGGCGACCACGCGGGCGATCCACAGTGCTCGCTGAAATCCCTCGTTAGCTGGGTCAGACCGGTTCCATCCGCATTAGCGACCCAGATCTGTATCCCCGCGCCGCCTCGATTCGATTCGAATGCGATCCGCCGCCCGTCAGCCGAGAAGTGTGGGCTCACAT
>DATIQH010000386.1:0-2484 GCA_035471155.1 Nitrospiraceae bacterium
GCTGTGGAAGATCTCGACAGCGGCGTGAAAGATGTCACCTTGAGCGGAAACGTCCAGTACACGTGCCAGCAAGGCGGCCAGACCGAGAACAAGAAGTTTGCCGTCGATACACAGGAAACGAAGCCTACTCCGGATGAGGCTGGCAGAGTGCCTGTCAGAGGGTCACTGGTCTATCCTGTAGAATTGGGCAAGATGGGCTGTAAGGAAAACTGGGTGTTTGGCGGAGGGAAACTGTCTCTTGTGGGAAAGGCGCATAATTCCCTCGGCGGAGCTGTCATGAGGACGCTGCACATCAATTTGAAGAAGCAGCCATGAGCAGGATGGAGGTGCCTCGTGCGTGCGATTCAGCGGTTCGGCAAACAGCTCCAGCAACTGCGAACCCGCCGCAGTCTGACGCAAGAACAGCTTGCCGTGACCGCCGGTCTGTCGCGCGCATTCCTGACGCGGCTTGAGTTGGGCCAGCACGATCCTTCATTGAGCACGCTGGTGCGATTGGCGAAGGCGCTGAAGGTGTCGGTGGCGGAGTTGTTAGGAGAGAGCGTGAGCGCGAGCCGGTGGTGGCAGGTGGGGGAGGTTCGCTTTGCGACGCGAGAAGATGCCGAGACCCATGCCCGCGCCGCGGGGGAGATGTTTGTCGCACAGTATCAGAACAAACCTGCCGGCCCGGTTCGCCGGCTCCTTCCTGTTCGCGGAACGAAGTAGATCCCTTCGGATGGCTGCTTGACGCTGTGCCGGTTGTATAAACAAGGGAGAAGATCATGGAAGTTTTCTTGATCGTTCTCACCGTGATCGCTGCCGGCACAGCCTTGATCTATTTCTTGACCTCGGCAAGGGGCCTGCAATTCGTTCGCAAAAAGACTGTCTCCACCATACTCAACGATGTTCATGCTATGCAAAGCGCCGCGCCTGAGACGCCGCTCCACGATATTTACTATGCGCTCGCGGAAGAAAGAACCAATAAGAGCGCGTGGCTCATCGAGTTCGACTATTTGCGTAAATTGCGGGATGCCGGTTGTTTCGATCAGAGGACGGCGCCACAACCTGAACGATTTGCCGAACTCATGGCGAGCGTGGAGGAGAAGATCAGGCTCCAGGCGAGTGGTGTGGCGAAATGACTGATGAAGCCGATCATCCCTGAAACAGGTCAATGAGCGCTTGCACCATGCAGAAAATTCATATGAAACTACTGCTCCTGCTCACATTCCTGGTACTGAGTAGCGGGCCTGCCTGTGCGGAGTGGATGTCTTTTGGCGAAAGCGGTTCAGGAACGACTGTGTACGCGGATCCGACCACCAAGAGCCGCGATGGAGATCTGGTGAAGATGTGGGTGCTGTTCGACTTCAAGACAGCGCAAACCAAGGGGAAGGTCTCATATTTGTCCGCAAAAGCGCACATGGAGTATGACTGTGCCAAGCCGCGCTATGAGGGGCGTACAGTCATATATGTTTCGGGCAATATGGGAAGTGGCAATATCCTTGATCGCAGTTCAGCAAAAAGCATGTGGATACGAATTTCTCCAGAAAGTCTTGACCATGATTTGTGGAAACTTGCTTGTGACAAACAGTAATAAAGGAAGCTCCGTATGCAATACGTCCATCTTGGTCGGTCGGGAGTAAAAGTCAGCCGGCTCTGTCTCGGCACGATGAACTTTGGACCTGAGACGAGCGAGGCTGACAGTTTTGCCATCATGGATCGGGCGCTGGAGTTGGGCCTCAACTTTTTCGACACGGCGGACGTCTATGGCTGGAAAGTGGGGGAGGGATGGACAGAGCAGATTGTGGGACGTTGGTTCGCCCAGGGTGGGGGACGACGTGAGAAAGTCGTGCTGGCGACAAAGGTGTTCGGCCGTATGGGTGCATGGCCGAATCAGTCTCGCTTGTCGGCCTTGCACATCAAGCGGGCCTGCGAGGCGAGTCTGCGGCGGCTTCAGACAGACTGCATCGATCTGTATCAGATGCATCACGTCGATCGGGAAGCGCCGTGGGAAGAGATTTGGCAGGCCATGGAACAATTGGTCCGGGAAGGCAAGGTTCTGTACGTCGGCAGCAGTAATTTTGCCGGCTGGCACCTGGCCCAAGCGCAAGAACTGGCGCGTAGCCGCCACTTCCTCGGCCTTGTGTCGGAGCAGAGTCTTTATAATTTGAACGAACGGACGGTCGAGTTAGAAGTGATTCCGGCCTGCGAAGCCTATGGCATTGGACTGATCCCTTGGAGTCCACTCGCGCGCGGGCTCCTGGCCGGGGCCTTGAAGCCGGCAACGGCCGGTCGACGCGCGGACGAAGATGTGAAGAAGGACATTGAGAAGTATCGCCCCAAACTGGAAGCCTATGAGACGTTGTGCGCACAGCTCGGTGAACGCCCGGCCGATGTCGCGCTCGCCTGGCTGCTGCACCAGAAGGCCGTCACAGCGCCGATCATTGGACCGCGCACGATGGAGCAATTGAACGACACGATGAGGGTGCTGAGTCTTACATTGAGCCAGGA
>DATIQH010000387.1:0-9596 GCA_035471155.1 Nitrospiraceae bacterium
TCAGAACCGATGTCGGCATGGAAGTCTTTTGGCCCAGTAATGGAGACCTCGTCTTTTTCAGTGAAGACCTGACTCGCTATCCTGCCTCAGCCTTTGTAGCCGACTCGTTAGGTCTCACGCCGCCGGGAACTGGATTCCGCACTCACATTATCGGCAGCACGCCGCTCCCTTCAGCCTCGTTCCGCCTTCGATCGAATGGTCCGATCGTGGCGGTGCCGACGACCTTGGTGAAACTGTCCATCAGTTATCAGGATCCCCTGACCGCTCCATTGACCTACGCAGCCGGTTCAGTCAAGTGGACCACGACGATTAAGCGGACCAGACGCGCACTGAAAGAAGTGACCGTCCAATGGGTCGTCCTCTCCGGGCTAAAGAAACACGGCTTCGCCGGCGACCAGGCGGTCGTGAACCTGCCCGTCACCAGCGGCCCCATCTTCGGCAGCGGTAAGCAGGAGCAGATTCCGTTTGTCACAGAAACCAGCCACGCCCTGCCTGACTCGCTGGTCTGGTGGGGACCGACGGACAGCCCTGGGCTCTTGACCGCCGCCACAGCCCGCGCGGCCACCTTCCCGGAACTGCGCGACCGCGTCGCTATGTTGAATCGTGTGCTTATCATCGATCCCAATCGGGCCGAAGCCCTCACGGTGTTGAGCCAACACCTCTATGCCATTGTCCTGCGCGAGGCCATCTCGCTCCACAAACTCACAGTGACTGATCCGGCACTTGCCTTGGTCGTGAACGAGCATTTCTGGAATATCTATTCCCAATCAGTGCGCATGGACCTGTCGCTGGGAATGGAGATGGGCGGGTTCGACAAACCGACGACCGCCGATTACCTCTACCGCATGCTCTCAGCCATGCGAACTCTGGCCGTGGTACAGCCGGAACAACTCGATAACCGGTTTCGGTTAGGCGTGGCCTTACGCTGGAACAACGATCAAGAAGCCGCGATTGAAACCCACCGGTCCCTGGTCAAAGCCATCCCGCCTGAACGGAGAGCCGGCAAAGCCGAAGCCTTGCTCCAGTTGGCCTGGTCCCGCATCAACAAAGTGGCGTGGAACCGCATCCTTGACGACTCAGATATTCGGGCGGCCTATCAGGATGCCGACGAGGCGCTCGCGCTCGCCGACCTTCCGCTCGATAAATTTATGGCCGAGTACACCAAAGCCTATAGCCTGCTGTTCACCCCGGATCGAGACAATCGAGCGCTCTTGGAGCGATTGACGGAAGCCAAACGATGGTTTGCGGAAATTCCCGGACAGACACCGGATGTCTGGCAATTCTTCATCGGAGCAGAATCGTTGAAAGCGGTGCTGGATGCAGATTCCATCTTCCGGCCAATCTTGGCCCAGGCAGAGGAGAAGCGGGGATGATGGTTCTGTTCTAGCAGGATGCTGAAAAAGTCCGCCAGCGTCGTTCTCGCATCGTTCAGATCCTCAACGTACCCCAGAGGGTACGCCTCCGGTCTTCACTCGCTGCGGCCTTGCTGGACAGCCTTTTTGAGCATCCTGCGACTATTTTGACATCGGCGCCCACGGAAGATTCCATCGGCGTTTTGTATATAAACCAAGTTTTTCCGCAGTCTGCTAGAAACCGTAGCCTTTTCCCATCGCGTCGAGTACCTTGTTGAGCATGTTCAGGCTCAGCGCAAACCCATCTGATCTGCGCTTCCCGCCCGTTGATTTATCCAACCCTGAAGGACTGCTCGCCGTCGGAGGCGACCTGCGACCCGAGCGGTTACTCGAAGCCTACCGCCATGGGATCTTTCCCTGGTACAGCGACGAGCAGCCCATCTTGTGGTGGTCTCCCGATCCTCGAACCGTCCTCTTTCCCGACAAACTCCATATCTCGCGCAGCCTCAAGAGAAGTCTTCGTCCCGGCCTCTTCAGTGTCACACTAGACCGATGCTTTCGCGACGTAATGCAACATTGCGCAGGGCCAAGGCCGCAATATCCAGACGGCGGTACGTGGATCACTGAGGAAATGCTTGCCGCTTATACGCGCTTACACGAATTAGGCTATGCGCATTCCGTTGAAGCCTGGCAGGAAGAACGATTGGTTGGCGGACTCTATGGCGTAGCTCTAGGCAGCGCCTTCTTCGCAGAATCGATGTTCACCCGTATGCCGGACGCCTCGAAGGTTGCACTGGTCTCCCTCGTGCGCCAACTTGAGGCTTGGGGATTCCACATCATCGACTGCCAACAAGCCTCCCCACATGTGATGCGCTTCGGAGCCGAAGAAATCCCACGGCGAGACTTCCTCGATCACCTAGCTGAGGCAGTGAGACTGCCGGAGCGGCGCGGGCACTGGCAGTTTGACATTTCATGATAGAAGTCATGATCCGGCAGCCAACCTCACCACCTCGCAACAACAGCCTTTTTCATTATTCAACGTACCTCACACATTTTCTTTGACCCCCAAACTTCCCGCGCACACTTGCGCCGACACGCCGACATTCTTCGCAATCATCCCTAGCGACCAGCCCTTGCCCCCACAAGGTGCCGCGACGAATATCCAGGTATCGTTTGACCACTATCACAAACGGGGGCACACTCAAGATGTCCCGAAGATGATCTCTTAGGAGACATTCTCAAATGAGACGATTGATTCTGATTGTACTCTTGGTATTGAATTGTGGATCTGTGTACGCGGAGTGGGTCGAGGTGAGCGCTAACAAGAAGGCAGGAGTGATTGCATACGCTGACCCGGGCACCATTCGTCGCACAGGAGATCTGGTGAAGATGTGGTCTTTATTCGACTTACACACTACACAAACCGCAGGTGGCAACTCGTACTCATCCATCAAGGCGCTGCAAAAATATGACTGTGCAGAAGATCGCAGTCGGGCGCTTGCGTATACGAAGTTCTCCGGCAATATGGGACACGGTACGGTGGTGTACAGCAACTCGGACGAAGGCACGTGGGCACCAATTGCACCTGTGAGTGTCGGTCAAGAACTCTGGAAAGTGGCTTGTGGCAAGAAGTGATCGCGCAGCGTTCCCCTAGATCGTAACGTTCCTTCAGCTACAGATTTCCGCCACCCCATCGACAGCGCCACACTCGCAGCAGACCGCAGACACTACGCCATCATCCGTCGCGACAACCACTTGCTCCCCAATATTCCGCGAAGCCTATCCAGGCATCTTGAACTTCTCTTCAAGCTGGGGCACACTTCAGCAATTCTGACGATCTTTCAGGAGAAATTCTCAATGACACGAATGGTCCTTTCTGTAAGTATTGGGCTCCTGCTGACTATTGGTACGGTATGGGCAAGTCCGCTTGAAGATACTACTGCTGCAAATACACGCGGTGATCACGCGGCTGCGTTGAAAGCCTTTCAATCGCTTGCCGCCCAAGGGAATGCAGAGGCGCAGAACAATCTCGGAGAACTGCATGCCAAAGGACAAGGCGTGCCTCAGGATTATGCGCAAGCCCGCCAGTGGTATGAGAAAGCCGCGGCGCAGGGTAACGCGCTCGCACAGAACAATCTCGCGGAACTGTATTATGCAGGTCTGGGCGTACCGCAGGACTATATGCGGGCGTATCTGTGGGTGAGCCTCGCAGCCGTACACATGAAAGGTGACGAGCGGAAGCAAGCGGAGGAAAATCGAGACGATGTCGCACGGCGCATGACTCCCGAGCAGATTGCAGAAGCCAAGCGGCTCACGCAACAGTGCATGGAACGGAAGTTCAAAGGCTGCTGAGTCGGATCTACCGCTCTCTCTTCACCCCAACGCTGGCGCTACACTCGCAGAAGACCCACAGACACTTCGCCATCATCCGTCGCCACACCACTTGCCCCTAACCCGCATTATTCATGAAGCTTCTGCTGCAAGCGCGGATACGTGGCTCCAACGGGCAGTCTCGCTTTGCGTCTGCACGCTTTCACGACGAACCATCATGAATAATGCGGGCTAAGATGCCGCAAACCGCTCGGCGCCAAAGAAATCCCCCGGCGAAACTTTCTCGCTCACCTCGCCGCATCGCTCGCCCTGCCTAAACGGCGTGGCCGATGGAAGCTCGATCTCACATAGCGAGAGCGACTTAATACCACCATTTTGCTTGCCTTCATGCATGTCAAGCAATTCCCTTGTCATAGAATTTGGGCTAAACTGCGTACAAGAGCACGGACTCTTCAGCAATGAGTGATAATTCAAAAATAGAATGGACTGACGCGACTTGGAACCCTGTTAGGGGCTGTTCCAAGGTTAGCCCTGGATGCGCAAACTGCTATGCAGAGACATTCGCCGAACGTTTTCGAGGTGTTCCCGATCATCCCTACGAATACGGATTTGATCTGCGTTTAGTACCTGAAAAACTGGCCGAACCAATTCGCTGGCGTACGCCCAAGATGGTCTTTGTGAACTCGATGAGCGATCTCTTCCAAGAGGAGGTACCCGACGAATATATCGTATCGGTTGTTCGTGTGATGCAGCTAGCAAACTGGCATACGTATCAGGTGCTGACGAAACGCTCGGAACGAATGCAAGATATGCTGAAGACTAAGCTCAAGTTTGCTGCGGCACTGCCTCATATCTGGTGGGGCGTCAGCGTCGAGAACAAAAAGCATGGGCTCCAACGCATTGATCATTTGCAGGCATCACCAGCAAGAATTCGTTTTCTTTCGATAGAACCCTTGCTCGAGGATTTAGGAAGATTTAGCCTCACCGGAATAAACTGGGTAATTGTGGGCGGTGAAAGTGGAGCTGGTGCCAGACCCATGAAGAAGTCTTGGGTACTTTCAATCCGCGACCAGTGCAGAAAGGCCAAGATTCCTTTCTTCTTCAAGCAATGGGGCGGTGTTCGCAAAAGTGAAACCGGCCGCTCCCTCGACGGCAAGACCTATAATGAATTCCCCCAACGCGCGGAAGCACCCGTCATGGACCACCAGCGACGGTTGGAGGCAATTGAATCGATAGAATCTTCACACGCTGTTTGTGAGTCCCATTGAGCGTGGAGTCCATTCGATGTGACCACCGCATCTAGTAAGGTGGGCGTTCTCTCGCTTAGAGTCTCTTCTCGTGTTTCCTGAAAATATCTTTAACAATTCGCTCAGCCACTGGTTTGGGCGAAGCAAAGAAAAGGTAGTAAACGACCGCGTCTCGTGAGTTCTTCATGGCCAATGGCTGAGACACATGCTTGAAGCCAGCTATATTGAGCAGCCTCGTGCGAAACGCTTTTGTTATAGTTTCGTTGTCAGTTTTTTCTTCGTAACCAAAGAGATTCCCACTCGTAGAATAGGCTGAGGCTTTCCAACTCTCGTCCCCCCAAAATCTGGTCATCCTTTCGGCCTGCTCAACTGGGACATCATCTGGATTGTGCCTGAGCACATTCATATTCATGTCCATGATCGGAAAGTTCAGAAATATCTCGACTGACTTCATCTGGCCAGCAGTATAGAGTACTTGCCAATCAAGATGTAGCCCGTACGGATCGAGAAGGCAGAGCCCACGCCTATAGTCTTTGAACTGCACTTTGGGGAATACTTTTTCAAGAAGCACCTGGTTGCAGTCGCCATCATGCACGAATACATTCGCCAGTTGCTGGGCCACCTGTTGCAAAGCTCCAACTCGTGCTTGGTTTATGTCGATAAAATGATACTCGGTAAATGGCGGGTTCACATTCAGAGCATTGAGCGGCGAGCCAGGCACAAACTCTCTTGTTGAGCGAGATAGATGAACTCCAGCTCCTGCAAATGCATCGATGTATATATGCTGGAGCCGTGGCTTATTTTGAGCCGAAAGTATTTGAGAATAGGTCTGCGCATACTCGCGTACGATGTCGAGTTTCACTTCCGACCAAGGGCCAATCTCATCAATATCTGAATCCGCCACAGGTGAAAGCTACTTGCTTCATGCTGTGGCGTCAACTCTCTTCTGTGAGAATTACTGGTATTTCTGAGAACTAATGCCTCTGCGTCTCGAATTGCGAGGAAGCAAGAGAGCGACGTGTTTCAAGTAGAGACAGTCGCTTAAGCAATGGTGAAGGCTATCCGAAGGTCCAGGAAACATCGCTTTCGTCGACGCCTTATTTGTCCTTGGAGGGCAGCCAGGTTGATCCTCGATTGCGCGCATCGAACGAGCACATTCTGATCGTGCGCGTTCTGCGAACAGGAGGACAACCAGGCTGCCCTCCCTCCCCTTCCTGAGGCTACGTGTTGTGTGACCACAGGAGACCATCAAACCTGCCCTACTTCTTCCCCATCTTCGCCAGCTCAGAAAAATAATGCGCGAAGGCCTTCATTCCGCCGGAGGCTTGGCCCCAGTCGAGGTATTCGTTCGGCGCATGGTAGCCATGTTCCGGCAAACTCAGCCCCATGAACAGGATCGGAACCTTCCAAGCTTTCTGCATGGTGACCACTGCCCCGATCGAACCACCTTCGCGGACGAAGGCCGGTTCTTTCCCAAACCCAGCCTTCACCGCCCTTTTCACCGCTTCGACATAGGGTCCCTCAAACAATCCTTTGAACGGCTGAAGCATTCCTTCCCGTTCGACTTTCACGTTCGGATTCAGCTTCACCACGTGGCGCTTGAGTAACGCAAAGACCTTGTCCGGAGTTTGATTCGGCACCAACCTCATGCTCACTTTGAGCTCGCCATGGCCCGGGACGACTGTCTTTACCCCGGGCCCATGATAGCCGCCAGTCAGGCCATGCACCTCAAACGTCGGCGCGGCCCAGATCCGGCGCATAATCTCGGCGGGATCATTCGTGCGCAACGTCTGAAACCCATAGGCCTGCTTGAATTTTTTGACCTGGAAACCTGAGGCAAGGAAACTCTTCATCTCTGCCTTGGTCGGGGCGACCACATCCTGATAGAACCCGGAGATCTTCACCTTGCCGGTCTTGGCATCGATGCAGGCTTGCGCCACTTCCATCAGTTCCGCGAGCGGATTACGCGCGGCGCCTCCGGTCAAACCAGAATGGGCGTCTTTCGTTCCAGTGCGAAGCTTGAGACGGGCACCAAGCAGGCCGCGCAGACCATAGGGCATAGCCGGCCGTCCTTTTGTGACCCAGATGGTATCCGACACAACCACGGAATCGGGACAGGGGATGGCTTCACGATTCTTCAATCCTGCGGCAAAGTGCGGACTGCCGATTTCTTCTTCCAGCTCCCAGAGAAACCGAACGTTGATTGGGACTCCTTGCTCAATGGCGTACCGCGCGCCAAACAGGGCCGAGAGGGCCGGACCCTTGTCGTCTGTCGCGCCACGGCCGTGATACAGCCCATTCTCATTCTTGAACGCAAAGGGCGCCTGTTTCCATTCCGGCTCCTGTGCCGGCTGCACGTCCATATGGTTATAGATGGTGACCGTCGGATGATGGGCTCCGGTCACCCAGCCGCCGGACACAATCGGATAGCCGCCGGTCTCCACAATCTGGGCCTCAGCTCCCAAGTCTGTAAGGAGCTGCCGCGCAAACTCTGCCATGCGCCGGATATCAGGCGCCTTGGCCGGGTCCATACTGATCGAAGGAATCTCCACCATCTGGCCCAGCAGATCTTCAAATCGTGGGCGGCTGTCTGTGATATAGCGTTCGAGATGTGCGCGATCGATCATGAGTGATTCTCCAGGAAAGGATGGCGGATTATAACGAGTTCGTCGATGAGGCGGAAGGGACTTCTGTGACGACCTTCTGTAAGATAGAACCGTGATACAGAGCAAGGCATCTCGTGCACGAACGTTGATCGGTTTCCTCGCCGTCCTCTGGCTTGTGTGGACGGTGGTCGGAGCTTCCTCTGCTTCAGCCGCGGAACCCATCGCCATTCGTGAGATTCTCGACGCGCCGATGTCGTTTCATTTGAAACAGGTCAGGCTGCAGGGCACAGTTCGCAATGTGACACCTCTCGATCCCTACAAGCTCCAGAGCGGCACGACCTGCTACGGCGCCTATCTGTTCTATCTGGAAGACGAGACTTCTTCAATCAACGTCGCGGTCTATGGACGTTGCGGAGTTCCAATCGTCAAAGACCCCGATGTCGAAGACGGGCAACGGATTGAACTCGCCGCCACGATCCAGTCGCCAAGTCACGGTGGCTACTATCTGAGTTTTCAAGGGGTGAAGGTAGCCAGAGATAAAGAAGGCGTCATTCAAGCGGTGGCAGATCGAATCACTCCGCTACTCGATGAGGTGAAGCCGCAATGACAGACTTTCGGGACAGGGTCGCACCGGCGAACAGAAAAATCGGCTGGATCGGCGCCGGTGTGATGGGCTCGTCGATGTGTGGCCATCTGCTCACGGACGGCTATCGCGTGACTATCCATAGCCGAACGAAGTCAAAGGCACAACCGCTGCTCGATCATGGCGCGCAATGGGGCGAGAATCCTCGTACTGTGGCGGCTGAATCCGATGTCCTCTTCACGATGGTCGGCTTTCCCCAGGACGTGCGTACTGTCTATTTCGACGAGACTGGAGTTCTGGCCGGCGCGCGAGCGGGGACGATCCTCATCGACATGACGACGACGCAACCTTCTTTGAGCCGCGAAATTGCAGCGGCTACCTCAGCGAAAGGTCTCTCGGCCATCGACGCGCCTGTCTCCGGCGGCGATGTCGGCGCCAAGAATGCCACCCTGTCGATCATGGTCGGTGGCGACCCGACATCCGTGCAAGCCATGATGCCGCTCTTCGAGCGATTGGGTAAAAGGATCGTGCATCAGGGAGGGCCCGGCACTGGGCAACAGGCAAAACTCTGTAACCAGATCGTGATCGCCGGCACGATGGTCGGTGTCTGCGAGAGTTTGCTCTATGGCTACAAGGCAGGGCTCGATCTGAACCGAATGCTCGAATCGATCCGGGGCGGCGCAGCAGGCTGCTGGACATTAGACAATCTGGCGCCGAGAATTCTACAGCGGAATTTCGACCCTGGGTTTTTCGTCGAGCACTTCATCAAGGACATGGGCCTTGCCTTGGAAGAGGCGAAGCGTATGGGCCTCGTGTTACCAGGCCTTACGTTGGTGCACAAGCTCTACCAGACCGTCCAAACGCTCGGGCATGGCCGGAGCGGAACCCACGCACTGATGCTTGCGCTTGAAGACCTCTGCAAAGTCTACGTGAGTGCGTCATCGGCATAAACCCGCTCGCCTGCGAGGGAGAAGCCCGGCTATGACGAGAACCGACGGTAATGTTTCAGGAGCAGCAGCCCGCCCCAAGCGAATGAAGCCAGCATGAGGAAAATGCCAAGATTGTAAGTGAGGTGAGCCAAGCGATGGTCGTACTCCAGCCAATCCAACATGGTCAGGATATTGTTCCAGTCATGCCCGTCCGTTTCTTTCCCGGTCACCCCGCCGAGCAACATGAGATCCATCGCCCGCGCATCGTTAATATAGGGGGCGATGTCCATGAAGCTTTCCGCCGTCCACCAAAGGGCCACTGCTGCGCCGAAGGGATCGCGCGTCTTGACGAGAAACGTAGCCAGGCAGACGAGCGGCATCAGGATCTGGCCGAGCGTCCCGCCTAAAATCGTCATGAATCGGCCGAACGGAATAAAGAGGAGATGGCCGGCTTCGTGGAACGGCAGATTGATCAGATGGAAGAATGATTCCCCTGTGTAGTTGGTTTCGAGCGGCATGAAAATGAACGCTCGGCCCCACCAGAGCAG
>DATIQH010000388.1:0-2271 GCA_035471155.1 Nitrospiraceae bacterium
AAAGTAGTTCCGCACCCGCCTGCGGCGGACAACGAAGGATGAAAATTGACACGGCTGCAGGATAGCTGTACACAAGGAAGTGCGAACTGGATGAGGCCGTACGTTTCAGTGGCGCTGTAAAGCCCGAAAAGTAGTTTGGTCCCGGACGCTGGTCTGCACAACGAATTGTCGCAGAGGCCTGCCGACAGCGGCAGGCTGAAGCACGCAGGAGAGACTAATCCATCAAGCGTCTTCCAGAGCGCAGGACAGGAGGCCGAATGGAGGTCGTTCACGCGCGTTGTTGTGGAATCGACGTGCATCAGGCGAAGCTGGCGGTGTGCGTGTCGATCAAAGAGAGCGTCAAGAGTGAGAAGTTCAAGCTGTGCTGCGGGACTACCACGGCGGAACTTCTGCGATTAGCCGATTGGCTGCATGGGCATCAGGTAACGCACGTGGCGATGGAAGCCACAGGCGTTTACTGGAAACCGGTAGGGCACATGCTGGAAGGGCAGTTCGGACTGCTGCTGACGAACCCGACGCAAGTTAAGGCCCTGCGGGGAAGGAAGACAGATCTCAGGGATGGGGAGCGGATCGCGGATTTTATGCAACACGGACTGCTGCAAGGCAGCTTCGTGCCACCGCAATCCATCCAGCAACTGCGGGACCTCACGCGGAGCCGGACCACGCTGAAGCAGGAACAGGTGCGGATTGGCAATCGCATCCGGAAGGTGCTGGAGGATGCCAATGTGAAGCTCAGCAGTGTCATGTCGGATGTGATGGGAGTTTCCGGCCGCGAGATGCTGCGGGCTATGGTGCGGGGCGAAAACGATCCGGCAGCTTTGGCGCAGCTGGCCCGCAAGCGGCTGCGGGGAAAGATTCCCGTACTGCAGCAGGCCATGGCGGGAACCTTGAACGAGCACCACCGTTTTCTCATCGGACAGTGGCTGGGAATATGGGATGAACTGGCGGTGCGGATCGAGAAGTTCGAGGAACGCATCGAGGAGCAGATGCGCCCTTTCGCCCCGGCAGTGAACGCCTGGACAAGCGTGCCGGGAGTTGACCGCATCACGGCCTGGACGATCATTGCCGAAATGGGCGTGGATATGTCGCAGTTCCCCACTGCCGCGCATGCGGCTTCGTGGGCAGGTTTGTGCCCGGGACAGGAAGAGAGTGCCGGCAAACGGCTCAGCGGACGCACGCGGCAAGGCAACGTGTGGCTTCGGCGCGCACTCACCCAGGCGGCGTGGGGAGCCAGCATGAAAAAAGGTTCGTACTTCAAAGCCTTTTACCACCGGCTGGCTGCCCGCAAGGGAAAGAAGCGAGCCATTGTTGCGGTTGCTCACGCATTGCTGGTCACCGGCTACATGCTTCTGTGGACGGGAAAAGCGTTTGAAGATCTGGGCAGCGAGTACTTCGAACAACTGGACCGAGAGCGGCTCACCAAACGTTTAGTCAAGCGGTTGGAAAAGCTGGGCCACCAGGTTTCTCTTCAACCTGCAGCCTGATCCCGGTTCCGGAAGACCGCACCGCCAGCCTTACGGTGGACTCGAATTTTCAGGAGAGACCCGTGACACGACGCACGGCCTCCTCTGCCCGGGCGTGAACGCCTCCTGGTTCAATGCCTAATGAACGACGAATCCCTTGCGATCTGTCTTGACCACGAAGGTTCCGCGGTAATCCGTTCAAGCGTCACCGACTGCACTGGCCCGGTCGCCGGATGCTTCTATCCGTCAAACTGCGCATCGAATCCTGTGCTCACGGCAGACCGGAAGCTGATTCCGTTCTAGCGTGCTTCAAACGTGATCCGCATGGGGGCTCATGCCCGGATTGAAGCGGGGTCCAGTTTCCATTTTCCTGCAACGGGGTGCGTACTTGTGGACTCTCCCGACGCAAGGGCGGCAATACCCAGCCCGGCGATACGGCAGACATGGCGACGCTAGGTGAGGTGCATAATCCTGCTTTTCTGAAACAATAATGTAGATAGTAGAGGAACGGCAACAGCTTCGCGTCAAGCGTAAGCACCCTAACGTAACAAAGACTCGCGAGCCAGTCACGGTGATCGACGAAGTAGCTGTTTTGCCTGATGACATTTCAGTGGTGCCGTGGCCCGAGCAACAAGTGGAGCGATCGTTCGACAGGATCAAGGCTTATCTCGCAACAAGGACAATACTGTCACCTACCCGAATTGCCTTATTAGTGATACACTTCCTAATTCCTCATGCCAGCGAACGACACGCAAAACACCATCACTGTCACGCTCACACCGGATGAACTCCGCGCAGTCATCAGCTT
>DATIQH010000389.1:0-8545 GCA_035471155.1 Nitrospiraceae bacterium
ATTGGGTCAATCTCAGGAGTCACATTGCCAGCCGCGTGCTCTGGGAAGTCGGACAGGTCCCCTATCGCTCGGAAGACGATGTGTACCGTGCGGCCTATAGCCTGCCCTGGCCTGATTGGTTCGCACCATCACAGACTATCAAGGTAAAAGTAAGTGCGCGCCGTTGTCCACTCACCAGTCTCGACTTCATCACATTGCGGATCAAAGATGCCATTTGCGATAAGTTTGTCTCGGCGCGTCATAAGCGACCGACTGTAGACCGGCATCGCCCCAATATCCGGCTGGACGCCTTTCTCGATGCGTCAACGGTGACCTTCTATCTGGACACCTCCGGCGAGCCGCTCTTCAAGCGAGGGCATCGTGTCCAATCCGTCGAAGCACCCCTGCGAGAAAACCTGGCGGCTGGATTGCTGCGATTGGCTGGCTGGACGCCCGACGACGTCCTGCTCGATCCTATGTGTGGCGGTGGAACGATTCCGCTTGAAGCAGCCCTGATGGCACGCCGGATCGCACCGGGGCAATCCCGCTCTTTTGCGTTTGAGCGCCTACTGATCCACGATACCCAACGCTGGGGCCATCTGCGGGAAGCCTCTCGACTGAAACAGTTGGCGGAGATACCGTCCGCCATCTATGCTTCTGACCAGGATCCTACCGCGGTCAAGATTGCGCAACGGACATTTCAGGGCGCAGGAGTCTCGGTGGATATTCGCCTGAAGCAGAGTAACGTGCTCGCCCTGGAGGCTCCGGCTGGACAGGGCGTGCTGTTGATCAATCCTCCCTACGGAGTCCGGCTCAGCCAGCCCAAAGAACTCGATGCCTTCTATCCTCAACTAGGCGACTGGTTGAAGCAGCGATTCAGCGGATGGCGAGCCTATATCTTTACCGGCGATTTACGAGTTCCCAAGTTGATCGGCCTCGCGCCATCGAAACGCATTCCCCTCTTCAACGGTCCGCTGGAATGCCGCTTGTACGAATTTCACATCGTATCGGGTTCAATGCGCAAGACCATTCACGCACTGGATCACAAAGGGTAATATCTCTCCATATGCTGTGGACAAGGATCATGAATCGCTTCCCGCTGTTTCTTTTCAGTTTGCTCCTGCTCCTGTGGTTGCCTGGTTGCAGTGCGGTGCAAGGCTTCTATGCGTTGATTGATCCCCCGCCTGCACCCAGCAACCATGCGCGCCAATCTGTGCTCGACCGGCTGGCTCCTACTGTCCGGAATGATTTCGAGCAACTCACTGGAATACATCACAGAGACTTGCTGGCAGCGCATGAAACAGTCGAGAAGGTTTCAGCACGATTCAAGCGTCGCATGGTGACCAAAGCCCTCAAACAGCCCTGGGACGGCCTGACAGAGTTGGAGCACCAGGGACTCTTACTGGCTGAGATGGCAAAAGGAGGGACCATCAATCTTCCAGCCCTCCTCGATGTGCTCGAAGCCGGGATGGATCGTACCTCCACATTCTATAAGTCAGTTCCTCTACCAACACATTCCACTCATGAAGAACTCCTGGCCTTCATGGTCGGAAGCTTGGAGCAGGCGTCGCGGCACCGCGAGAAAGCGCTGGCGAACCTGACTGAAGTAGAGAAGCACTTCCTGTTTCTGCAGGCAGGATCGGTGGCGGAACACTTCACTCCACAGATTTCAAGCTCTTTGAACCAGACGAGTGCACGAATCAAAGCCGATCTCCTGTTTGCCGAATTACTTGAGGAGCAGGTTGACTATGCCAGTCTCATTGCAGCAGCACAGGTGCTCGCTCGCCTCGCCAATGAGCGCTGGCTTCACCAGGTCGCAGAAGCATGGACAAAACCTCTGCCGACTTCCGTCGCTCCTCCCGGCGTGACAGGAGACATCCTATTGGCCCAAGAAACATCCTACGGACTGATCATCATCGGCGGACCAGGACCGAATACCTATGAGTTGGACAAGCACATCGGTCTGATTATCGATGTGGGCGGCAAGGATCTCTATCGAGGCATGATTGCCTCGTCTGCAAACGAAGATCAGGGCAATGCCGTCGTCATCGATCTCAACGGAAACGATACCTATGCCGGGGCTCCGCTCGGACTGGCCACCGGGCGGCTGGGGGTGGGGTTGTTAATCGATCATGACGGCGACGATGTCTACCAGCTCGACATGGGATCGGGGGGTGTCGGGTTCGGCGGACTCGGAATCTTGGTGGACACGAAAGGTGACGATGTCTATATGGGCAACCGCCTGACGCAAGGCGCAGCAATTGGAGGGCTCGGTCTCTTGCTCGATGCGGCAGGGAACGACCGCTATACCAGCCATGGCTTCGCCATCGGATTCGGCGGCCCCCTCGGTGTCGGCGCTGTCATCGATATAGCCGGCGACGACGACTATCAATGCGGCGACAGCTATCCCAGTGCCTACAATGCGCAAGACGCCCCCACAGGGAAACCAGGCGATCCCCTCTACCAATACGACTGCTTCGGGCTGGGCAGCGGATCGGGACAACGGATTCTGACAAAAAAAGCAGAATGGCAAGCCTACAGCCTGGCCGGTGGCTGGGGGATCTTGTTGGATATCGAAGGGCGCGATCACTACGACAGCGCCAACTTCTCACAGGGACAAGGCTACTTTTTTGGCGCCGGGATGAAATTGGACTTGGATGGCGACGACGAGCACCAGGCCGCTCGCTATGGGCACGGTGCCTCCGCTCACTTCGGGGTTGGCCTCTTTATCGACCAACAGGGAGATGATCACTACGGCTCCTCCGGGCCTTTTTACAACGGAGGAGTAGCCTGGGACGGCAGCGTGAGCCTGATGATCGATGCAGGAAAAGGCCGCGACATCTACTCCTTTGGCCATTCAACCGGCCTCGGTCGAGCTGACTATGCAGGCTGGGGACTCTTCATCGACGAGGGAGGAGAAGACCAGTACCAGGTCACATCAGGACTTGGAGACTCTTCGGAAAAGAGTGTCGCCGGGTTTTTTGATCTCGATGGCGAAGACACTTATACAGTACCACCTGATTCTTCAAGACCACCCGATATCCATCCCACAAATGGAAGGCACTTCTTCTATCCCAACGGCGGAATCTTTGTCGATCGCTGAAACACATACCCTCCTATATCTCCCTGCAGTGACAGGCAGTTACCACGACTTATTCCCCCTCGTCCCTTGACTTGTGCTCGACGAAAGCTATCTACCTATGTAGACGTATTTCTCCTGTCTTTTCACCGGCCGAGCGAAAGGACGCTTCCACATGAATAACGGGACAATGGCTGTCACGCTACCGGTACTCACGATTAAACGCACTGTGCTATTTCCTGGGGTCATGATGCCCTTGACGGTTGGGCGGGCACGGTCGATTGCCGCGGTAGAGACGGCGACGAAAACTGAAGAGAAGACCATTCTCGTGGTCGCACAACGCGACCCCATGACAGAAGAGCCGGGACTCGAAGATCTGTACACGATCGGTACGAAAGCCATCGTGAAACAGATCGGTCGGTCAGAAGAAGGCACGATCCATGTGCTCGTGCAAGGACTCGAACGCGTCGCGTTACTCAAGGTCGAACAATCAAATCCGTGCCTGCTCGTACAGGCTCGCCGACTCGATCATCCCGAGGGCCAAGGCACCGAAGTCCAGGCCCTCCACCGAGCCATTCAGGAATTGGTGACTGACCTTCCTCGATTAATTCAGGCCCCTGGTATTCAGGAAGCAGCAGCGGCCTTCAGTAATGAGGACAATCCCGTCTCCTTGGCCTATCGCGTGGCTTCGCTCCTCAATCTCACCGTGCAGGACGAGCAAAAGCTGCTCGAAAGTTCTTCCACAATTGAGCTGTTGCGATCGCTGTACGGAGCACTTTCAAAAGAAATCCAGATACTGCAATTGCGGGAGAAAATCACCAACGACGCTCAAACCAAGATCGGCAAGAGCCAGCGGGAGTATGTCCTCCGTGAACAGCTGAAGGCGATTCAAGAGGAACTCGGCGAAGGCGAAGGAGAAGGCAACGAGATCACCGAACTGAAAAAGAAGATTCAGGATGCCGATCTTCCCGATCATGTGCACAAGGAAGTGGAACGGGAAATCGCCCGATTGGCGAAGGTATCACCCTCCTCACCTGACCATCAGGTCCTCAGAACCTATCTCGATCTGGTGCTGGAACTTCCCTGGAAGAAGGCTTCGAAAGATCAGTTGGAGCTGAGCAAGGTGCGTCAGGTACTCGAAGACGACCATTATGGCATTAAAGAAGTGAAGGAACGGATCGTCGAGCATCTGGCGGTGTTGAAGTTAAATCCTACGGCCAAGGCGCCGATTCTCTGCCTGGTCGGCCCTCCGGGTGTCGGGAAGACCAGCTTGGGACAATCCATCGCGAGAGCCATGGGTCGCACATTCGAGCGGTTCAGCTTGGGCGGCGTGCATGATGAAGCAGAGCTGCGCGGCCATCGCAGAACCTACGTCGGCGCGCTACCAGGCCGCATTATCCAGGCCGTGCGCCGAGCCGGCGCCAACAACCCTGTATTGATGCTCGATGAAGTCGATAAGATGGGTCGTGACTTCCGTGGCGATCCTGCTGCGGCACTGTTGGAGATTCTCGATCCAGCGCAGAACCATACGTTCCGCGACCACTATCTGGATCTCCCGTTCGATTTGTCGAAGGTGTTCTTCATTACGACAGCGAACACACTCGACACGGTCAGCCAGCCCCTGTTGGATCGAATGGAGATTATCCGCCTTCAGGGCTACAGCGAACGGGAAAAGACCGAGATCGCCCGCCGCTACCTCTGGCCCAGGCGGCTCAAGGAGGCGGGCTTGGATGCCAGTCAAGCCCCGCTCTCAGATGAGGTCTTGAACCTGGCGATCAGCCGCTATACCAGAGAGGCGGGAGTCCGCCAGTTGGAACAGATGCTCGGTCGCCTGACCAGAAAAATCGCCTTGACCTTCGCCGATCTGCCGGAAGGCCAGGAACCGCAGCCCGTCATCATTCAGGCCGATATCCTCGAAGAGTGGCTCGGCTCCGAACGCTTTATGCCGGAGGAGGCGCGCAAGGTGTTGCCCGCCGGTGTGGCCACCGGGCTCGCCTGGACTCCGAGTGGCGGAGATGTTCTCTATATCGAGACCACCCTGCTCCCTGGCAGTCATGAGCTGACAATCACCGGCCAGTTAGGAGATGTCATGCAGGAGTCTGCCAGAGCTGCGCGAAGTTACCTCTGGTCACACGCTGAAAGTATGGGGCTCGATATTTCCCGTTTCAAACGGAATGGGGTGCATATCCATGTGCCGTCAGGAGCCATCCCAAAAGATGGGCCTTCCGCCGGAATCACGATGGCCACGGCTCTTGCTTCTTCGTATATCGGAGAAGCCGTGCGTAGCGATACAGCCATGACCGGTGAGATCAGCCTGAGCGGATTAGTCCTTCCGGTCGGTGGGATCAAAGAAAAGGTCTTAGCCGCTCATCGGGCCGGCATCAAACGGATTATTCTGCCAAAGGCAAACGCAAAAGACCTGAAGGACGTACCGCAGGAAGTGCGCGGGAATCTGACCTTCATTCTGGTGGAACGAATCGAGGAGGTCCTCCCCGCTGCGTTCAATCTTGACTCAGCGGCTCACGGAAACATCCGATTCGGAACCGGCCTGGCTCCAGCCTCAGCGTAACCGGAGCGTGCGCGGGAAACGCGAGACAGGCATAATGCGCAAGCCCGATTCGAAGTGTGTCGTCTTTCTTGCCAGTCCGACCCATTTTCCGGCGTGTTTTCGACACCCTGCACTGCTTGTGGCTAGACTAATCCCTGTGTAAGGATACGTTCGGGTCCTCGACTCACCTTGGAGACGACCCCACAAGAAAGGAGCGCACCATGCCGCCAAAGATTGAAATTCCTGCGATTGTAAAAGTGGTAAAGACCGACGAGGAGTGGAAAAAGCTCCTCTCACCGATGGCCTACGGGGTCCTACGCCATGAGAATACCGAGCGCCCCTTTACCGACAACATGCACGATAATAAGAAACCAGGCATCTACTACTGCGCAGGCTGTGATCTTCCGGCCTATTCATCCGAACACAAGTTCGACAGCGGCACAGGCTGGCCCAGCTTTTGGCAACCGATCGACCCCAAAGTGGTTGAATCCACGACCGATTACAAATTGATCTTTCCCAGAACCGAAGTCCACTGCGCCCGTTGCGAAGGCCATCAAGGACATATCTTCAAGGATGGCCCCAAGCCGACGGGACTACGGTATTGTATCAACGGCGTCGCATTGAAGTTTGTGGCGACATAGCCTCTGCCCCCTTTTCCCCGCGTCATGGATTTGGTGTTTGTAGCCGAGGCGCTTCTGGATCTTGCCGATTGAGTGCAGCGGGGCAACGGAACAGGCAACAGCTGTAATGATGCCCATCGGACTGCCAAGCAACGCCTGCTCATTTCTCATGAGTTGCGCGTCAAGGAGAGATACGTGACCGAGTTCAGTCGCCGCATCCGTCCATACGTGGAGAGAGAAATTCTTGCTGCCCATCAAGCCGAAGCAGGAGGGAAACCAGACGTTGCCTTCTCGCACTTGGAGCGCGCCCATATACTTGGACAAACATCGACGGTCGAACATGTTCGCGTCCATTGGCACATGTTCCTCTGGAGCATTCGCCAGCAAAACATCAGAGAGTGTTTGGGGCAGCTGTTGCGCATCGTCGGCGCTTCCATGGGCACGGCTTTTGGTCTAGTGCCTCAGGGAAACACAGGCGGGACAAACATCAATCCTTTTAAGAGCCTACCGATTCCGCCCGATCTTGCCACGCTGATAGAAGAAGCGCGCGCTTCGGGAAGATGACCTCAAGTCAGTCGATCAAACGAACCCACCTATCGAAAAATACCTCTTGAACAATCATGAGTTAGCGATGCCCTGCGCCGATGAGAACAGGGCTCACCTACCACCCAGCCGAGAAGTCTCGCACTAACGAGCAACATCAAACCACCTTGCTGATCGAGTCTTGCGCTCAATCTGGTTCGGTGCCATCTACATGCCGGAATACAGCTCTGAGAACCGGGTAGCCGGCGGGAGGGAACTGAAAAAAGAACTTGCAAACAAAGAGCATGATCGCTAGGATTCGCGCCATGAAAACCTGCCTTTACGCTCCAAGTCTCGAATGCTTCGATCCTGCGCAGATCACAATCAAAAACGACCGAACGCTCATCAAAAGCAAAGGCCACACGTCATGACAACCCAAATGAAAGGAGCCACAATGAAGCCAGCCGTACCGAACAACGAACTCCGACAGCCAGTGCTCGGAGGTTCGTCTCTGTTGCGCAAGAGCTTTCTTGGAGCCTTAGCCATCAGCTCAGTGGCGATGTTGTCGCCCCTAGCTGCAACGGCAACTGAGTACAAGCTCAAGATGCCTTTTGGTTTAGAAGAGAGCGCCGTAGTCATTCCTAAGGACAATCCGATGACGGTCGAGAAAGTCGAGCTAGGCCGGATATTGTTCTTCGACAAACGACTGTCGGCAGACAACACGATCGCCTGCGCGAATTGCCACCTGGCAAAATTTGCGTTTACGGACGGCATGCCGGTCTCCACAGGTATCCGAGGTCAGAAGGGCGGCCGTAGCGCGCCGGCATCCTTCAATCGCGTGTTCAGCAGCGCGCAATTTTGGGACGGTCGGGCTGCAACGTTGGAAGATCAGTCCATCGGTCCGTTTACGAATCCGATCGAGCACGGGTTTACCAACTATGACTTGATGATCCAGAAGATGAAGAAGATCCCCGGTTACAGAAAACTCTTCATGGAGTCCTTCTTCAGCGATGAGATCACAATCGGTAACGTGGGCAAGGCCATCGCCAGCTTTCAACGCACGGTCCTCTCCGGCAACAGCCCGGCGGACAAGTTCGATCAGGGACAAGAAGCAGGAGCGATTCCGGAAGCGGCTCAACGGGGCCTGACCCTGTTCCGGGATAAAGCACGCTGCACAAAGTGCCACTCAGGATTCAACTTCACTGACGAAAAGTTTCATAACCTTGGCATCGGCTGGGACGACAACAAAGTGGATCTTGGCCGTTACATGGTGACCTCGAATGCGGAGGAGATCGGCGCATTTAAGACCCCGACCTTGCGGGAAATTTCCCGGAGCGCACCCTACATGCATGATGGCCGCTTCAAAACCCTTGAAGAAGTTGTGAACTTCTACAACAAGGGCGGCGTCAAGAATCCTCACCAGGATCCCTTGATCCTCCCACTCGAACTCACGGATCAAGAAAAGAGTGATCTCGTGGCATTCCTTCGCACACTGAATGGCGAAGGATGGCAACATGTCAAAGAGCCGAAATCCTTTCCTCAGTAGAACGTGAACGATGCCGGTGATCCGCTATAAGCGGATCACCGGCATCCGCTGAGGCCTCCCTCTCACTGAAAAAGGACATCCAGCGAAACAAGACGAGGGCCGCTCCTGACCATGACCGTCAGGGCCGGCCCTCGTGCCATTCCACTGCATCGACCAAAACAGAAGAACGCAACCCGGATGGATTAGGCTGATTAGGGTAGGCCCACTCGCGAGTACCTTCCAGAAACTAAAAGGGGGTCACCGAAGTGACC
>DATIQH010000390.1:0-2307 GCA_035471155.1 Nitrospiraceae bacterium
AAGGCCGCGTGCTCGACGTTGCGGCCGGGTCTGGACGCAATGCGCTCTATCTGGCTTCGCACGGGTTTCAGGTCGATGCGCTGGACCGAGATGAGCAGGCCATGGCACAGCTCGCTGCCACGGCGAAACAACGGAATCTCCCCAACCTCACGGTCCGGACAGTGGATCTCGAACGAAAGACAGACGAGCGACCGGAATTTCCGAAACAGGAATATGACGTGATCGCTGTGTTCTTCTACCTCCATCGCGCACTGTTCCCCGCCCTCATCGATTCACTGAAACCGAATGGAGTCTTGATCTACGAAACCTTCACCATCGACAACTATATACGCCATCGTCATCCACGCCGATGGGAATTCTGCCTCGCCCACAACGAATTGCTCAGGCTCACATCCTCACTTCGCGTGCTGTCCTACGACGAAGGCGAACACGACGACGGCCATGGATCCAGCTCCGTCTTCACCGCGCGGCTCGTCGCCCAGCAGACAGGTCCCAATAGCCTGCCCCACGAGTCGACATGAGTCGTATCGATCTCCATCTCCATACAACCCACTCCGATGGAAGCCTCCCGCCGGCTGAAGTGCTCCAACTTGCCCACAAGGCAAAGGTGACGGCACTTGCCATCACAGACCACGATATCGTCACTGGCATTCCCGAAGCCATCGCAGCCGGGACTGAATTGGGAATTGAAGTCATTCCCGGCGTGGAAATCAGCTCCTACATTGACAATAGTGAGCTCCATATCCTTGGCTATTGCATTGACTGGCAGGACCCGGAACTGATTCGACGCTTGGCCGCCTTGCGAGAGAGCCGGCATATCCGTAACCCGCAGATCATTGAACGGCTGCGCTCATTGGGGCTGGACGTGACCTACGACGAAGTGCGGGCCTTGGCCGGCACGGATTCAGTCGGCCGTCCGCATATTGCTCGGCTTTTGATGGACAAGAAGTATGTCACGTCCGCCAAAGACGCCTTTGACCGGTATCTGGCAGAGGGGCGCCCAGGTTATGTGGCGCGTGAACTGCCCAAGCCGGCGGATGCCATCGCTTGGATCAGAGCTTCCGGAGGCGTGGCTGTGCTGGCGCATCCGACCTGGGCCAAAGTGTCGGGAGAAGGGCTGAATACACTCCTGACGACATTGAAAAGCGAGGGCCTCGGCGGCATTGAAGTCCACTACAGCACGCACACGAAGCGGCAGACGACGGAGTATCTCGACCTGGCCAAACGGCTGAATGTGCTGGTGACAGGCGGGAGTGATTTCCACGGCATTACCAAGCCGGACATCGAAGTGGGCACCGGTCGGGGCGACTTGAAAGTTCCTGAAAAGCTGCTCGACCCTCTCAAGAAAGCCGCGCTTCTCGGTTGAAGTTTATCCGGTGTTTCCGGCTCATCTCAGTGAATCGATTCTACGGGACAAGCCAGAGTAACCAGTCGATTCCTATGTTTCACGGGCATCGAACAGGCTGCCGCATATTTCTTCCAATTCGTTGACTCTCCCCTCCCATCCGCTACACTTTGAGACATTCACAGACCTTTTCAAAGATTCCTATGTCGAAATCCTGGACTTGGATCGCTCCCTATGCGTTTGCCATCATGGCCATACTTCTGGCCGGCCCCTTTCTGAGCAACTTGGCATTCGTCCAATCTGTCTCGGTTTCGTACGTGCAGCTCAGCGGACCTTCCGCCATTCGTTTGAGTGCAAACCTTCTGGCCCTCGCCATCCTCTTGGTCTTCGCGTTTACTGCCTCTCAGCACCTCCTGGATAACGGTCGCGGATCGAGCTTTCTCCGAAGCCTCATCCTTCCGCTCACAACCCTCGTCGCCGTGCTCTTCGCCAATAAAGCGTTTAGAGCCGTGGGCCTGCCTCTGATCGAACAGATAGGTCCTTCCCGATTCACGATGGGGCCTTCCTCGTCCATGATCAGGTCGAGCGCGAAGTACTCGACGAAGAACTCCGCCTCGTGCTTCAGCGACTGCTGATACAGGGTGTGCAGGATGGCGTGGCCGGTACGGTCGGCGGCGGCGCAGGTGCGTTGCGCGATGCCCTTGCCGAACTCGGTGGTCATGCCGCCGAACGGGCGCTGGTAGATCTTGCCCTCGGGCGTGCGGCTGAACGGCACGCCGTAATGCTCAAGCTCGATGATCGCGGGGATCGCCTCGCGGCACATGTACTCGATGGCGTCCTGGTCGCCGAGCCAGTCCGAGCCCTTCACGGTGTCGTACATGTGCCAGCGCCAATCGTCGCGGCCCAGATTGCCGAGCGCCGCGGCGGGCTTTGCGCTGCTGAAACTCGCGGTCGGAGCACCG
>DATIQH010000391.1:0-2297 GCA_035471155.1 Nitrospiraceae bacterium
CCCAGGGACCAGCGAGGAGGGGGCGGAAGGCTATCATGAAGTTTGATCTAGCAGTTACCATACGAGAGAAAACGGGAAAAGGTGCGGCGCGCCAGCTTCGGCGAGAGGGTAAGGTCCCTGGTGTGTTATATGGGCAGGGCGAGTGCCTGCTCTTGACGATAGAACCTGATAGCCTGGTGAAGATTTTGAAGGCACAGGCAGGAGGAGCGGCGCTCGTGTCGCTTACGCTCACCGGTGCGAAGTCGAAACCGAACCGTACCGCATTGTTACGCGACTTCCAGGTCGATCCTGTCGAAGGTCGTGTGCTGCATGCGGATCTGTTTGAAATTTCGATGGACAAGCCGATTCGCGTGAAGGTGCCTCTGCATTTGACCGGCGGAGTGCCTGCTGGCGTAAAAGAAGGCGGTATTCTTCATCACAATATGCGTGAGTTGCATATCGAGTGTCTGCCCGCTGCTTTACCTGACTTCATCGAAGTCGATGCCTCTGGACTCGCCATTGCGCAAGGTCTCCATCTGAAAGACCTGGCCGCGCGCGAAGGGGTTCGCTATCTCGATGATCCTGAGCAGATGGTCGTGAGTGTGGCGGCGCCGATGACGGAAGCCAAGCTCGAATCTCTCCTCGCAAGCGGCGCAGCCGCACCGGAGGGCGCGAAAGAGCCTGAAGTGGTCGCGAAAGGTAAAGTGGCCGGTGAAGCCGCTGAGGGAGGCGAGCCGGCAAAAGCCGGTGCGGCGGCTGCCGCCCCTGATGCAAAAGGCGGCGAGAAGAAAGGCGCTGCCGCGCCAAAAGCTGAGAAGAAAGAAGCCGAAAAGAAGAAGTAACGTTGCGCCTCATCGTAGGGCTGGGCAACCCTGGCGCTGCCTATGCCCAAACCCGCCACAACGTCGGCATGTGGGTCATCGAGCGGGCTGCGGCTCGGTGGTCCATTCGCCTTGCCAAGCGCGGTATGGCCCATCGTGGGTCGGGACGGCTTGGCTCGGAACTCTTCGAACTTGCCGGCACCCTCGATTGGATGAACATCACCGGGCCTCCGCTTAAGGGCCTCCTGCGCGAGTATTCGCTGACCGCTGATGATCTGATTCTCATCCATGATGATCTCGATCTCGTTCCGGGGCGTCTCCGGATCAAACAAGCTGGTGGGCATGGGGGACATAACGGGATCAAGTCGGTCATCGACGCGATCGGGACATCCCAGTTTGTGCGGGTCAAGATTGGAATCGGCCGACCGGCGCCGCGTCAGGATTCAGCGGACTATGTGCTGGAGCCGTTCACGAAAGAGGAAATCGAGATATTGAGTCCCTGTCTAGACCGTGCCGTCGATGCGTTGGAATGTCTGATCCATCGGGGAGTCGCGGTGGCGATGAACGAGTTTAATGTGCGAGAGAAGCCGGGAGAGGGAGAGGAGCAATCTGACTGACTTCGTGCTCGGGGAACGCGCACGATAAGGCTGTGCTCGTTCGACGCGCGCAATAAAAGTCAGTCAGACTGCTCCTCTAGGGGACTGTAGAAGGCCCTCGGTGGCGCGCGCAGTCAGAGTCAACCTGGCTGCGCTCCTGTGAGCAGGGTTCTCTGCATGGTAGAGGAGTGAGGTAAGGAACAATGGGACTCTGTTGCGGCATGATCGGACTTCCGAACGTGGGAAAGACCACCGTATTCAACGCGCTCACAGGCAGTGGCGCACTGGCAGCCAATTACCCCTTCGCGACCGTCGATCCCAATACCGGCATCGCCTTGGTACCGGACCCGAGACTCCAAGTCCTCACCGATCTCTTCAAGTCAAAGAAGACGACCTATAGCACGCTGGAAGTCCGCGACATTGCCGGATTGGTTGAAGGGGCGAGCAAGGGTGAAGGCCTTGGCAATCAGTTTCTCGGGCATATCCGCGAAGTCGACGCGCTGCTCCATGTCGTCCGCTGCTTCCAGGGAACGGATGTCGTGCATGTCAGCGGAGGGGTGAATCCTCTTCGCGACATAGGCGTCATTGAAACCGAGTTGTTGTTGGCCGACCTCGACACACTCGATCGACGAAAGCAAAAGACGGAAAAGAAAGTTCGAGCCGGCGATAAGAAAGCCGCGTTCGAGGTGGCGTTTATCGAGAAACTGATCGGATTGCTCGACAAGGGCGAATGGCTGGGCAACCTGACCTATACCCCCGAAGAACGCGTGGTGCTCGATGAATGTCAATTGCTGGCAGCCAAGCCCGTGCTCTTCGTAGCCAATGTATCGGAGCAGGCGAATTCCGATGAAGCGATGGTGAAGGCGGTTCGTGAGTTTGCCGACAAACGCGGCGCGCGCGT
>DATIQH010000392.1:0-2177 GCA_035471155.1 Nitrospiraceae bacterium
TGGCCCATCAAAATCACCGTCAAGCCAGCAGTCCTAGATTAACTAGGACAGCGGCTCCCACATTCAATCTCACTTGCCAGCACAGACAGTTGATGGTTGTAAGGCCAGCACCACTTCAGGGTGAATTTGTTCCCACCTGCAAATGCGACAGAATGAAATAGTTATTGGCTGATCTGGACAATCTTCTCGCAAAATAGTATCTTCCCGAATGAAGTAGAGTTGTGTTTGGCACCTGGGAGCCACTCCATTGAACCTTCGGGAGATTCTGGTCCGGCCTATTCGGTCATTCGAAGAGCAGCGTTACCAGGAGTTGATGCGGGAACATCATTACCTGGGTGGGTTGCCGAAGATCGGCGAAACGCTTTGGTACGTTGCTGCCTGGCGGGAAGAATGGGTAGCCCTGCTGAGTTATTCCGCCTCCGCCTTAAAGTGCGCTGCGCGGGATCGCTGGATCGGTTGGGACTTCCGCCATCAATATGGTCGGCTGAAGCTGGTGGTCAACAACAGCCGCTTTCTGATCGTGCCGCACTGGCATGTTCCCAACTTGGGCTCACGCGTTCTGTCGCTGTGCCAAAGGCGTCTGTGCAGGGATTGGCAGGAGATGTTCGGTCATCCAGTAGTATTGCTGGAGACCTTCGTAGACCCGCAGCGCTTCCGGGGAACCGTGTATCAGGCGGCCAACTGGGTGTACGTAGGTAACACGAAAGGATTTCGCCGGACCCGCCTAGGCTACAGCGCTACACCTCAATCACCCAAAATGGTCTTCGTCAAACCCTTACAGGCCGATGCCCGTCTGTTGTTGTCCAGCGCCACTCTGACACCGCCCTATCGGATAGGAGACTCCAAAATCATGCTGACTGCCGATCAGATGCAATCTCTACCCTCCTTTTTCTCCGATATTCCCGATCCCCGCCGCAGCCAAGGACGGCGGCATCGATTGTCCAACGTTCTGGCCATTGCCGCCGGGGCCATCTTATGTGGGATGCGCGGGTATCGGGCTATCTCGGATTGGGCCAACAGCCTCGGCCCAAAGGCACGGGAGCGTTTCAATTGCCGTCGCGAAGGGGGCGGTTACATCGTCCCCAGCGAGTCCATCATCCGCGATGTTCTTATCCGAGTCGAACCCACCCATTTGGACCGCGCCTTGCGACGCTGGAACCAAGTTTATGCTGGGCAGGACGAGAGTCTCGCCATAGACGGCAAGACCATGTGCAACGCCATCGATGATCAAGGTCATCAAACTCATGTCATGAGCGTCATCGGCCATCAGAGCAAGATCTGCTACACCCAAAAAAAGTGGGGGCCCTGCCCGTAGACGATAGTGAAGAAGTCAAACGCACCAACGAGATCAAGATGGCCATCCCACTGCTGGAGGCCATCGATATTGAGGGCAAGGATGTGAGCGCCGATGCCTTGCTGACGCAGCGCAAGCTGGCCGACTATCTGGTCACACAGCGAAAGGCGCATTACCATTTCACCGTCAAAGCAAACCAGCCCGGAGTCCTCCAAGATCTGGAGTTATACTTCCGGGATCGGGGCAAACCGCATTTCGTTGAGCATACGCCCCCTGATCACGGACGCATCGAAACCCGAAAGATCTGGACCACATCCGAACTCAACGACTACCTCGACTTCCCTCACGTCGGACAAGCTTTCGTCGTCGAGCGACACGCTCGAGAGAAGAAGAGTGGCGCCAGTTCTCTTGAAATCGCCTACGGTATCACCAGTAAAACCCCCGATCAGGCCGATCCGCAACGTGTTCTCAAGATTAACCGCCAGCACTGGACCATCGAGAACAGCTGCCACTACATTCTCGATTGGAACTATGATGAAGATCGCAGTCGCATACGCACCGGCCACGGCCCAGAAAACATCACCCGGCTCCGCCGATTCGCCATCGGAGTGATCAAGTCCAAAGGAGCACGAAGTGTCGCCCAGAAAATGCGACAGCTCACGCGCAACGTGCGATTGGTCTTAGACTACTTGCGGATGACCGCAAACTCATGCGCCTATCCCAGCCGGAACTAGAACAAATTCACCGTGTCATGCCGGGTTCGCTGCAGCGCATGGTTAGCCGTCATAGTTTCGTCTCTCCACTCACTCTCTGAATCTCCAAGTCAGTCTTGCGTGTCAAGTCACGCGCTGAAATCAAAATCTGCTGCGCAGTGATGGTGAAC
>DATIQH010000393.1:0-3537 GCA_035471155.1 Nitrospiraceae bacterium
ACCATGTCCTGGTGGAACGGATTGTGGCTCAATGAAGCCTTCGCCACCTTCATGGAGATGCTGGCCGTCGATGCCTGGAAACCGGAATGGAAACGATGGGACAGTTTCGGTGTGGCGCGCGCGGCCGCCTTTTCTGTCGACGGACTGCACAGCACCAGACCAATCGAATATCCGGTACAGGCTCCCAAGGACGCCGAGGCGATGTTCGACGTCCTGACCTATGAAAAAGGCGCGTCGGTGCTCCGGATGTTAGAGCAGCACATCGGTCCGACCGTCTTCCGCGACGGGGTCCGCGAGTACTTGCGGGCGCATGTCTACGGGAACGCAGACACGAAGGATCTCTGGGTCTCGCTGGGAGCGATCGCCAAACAGCCGGTGCCTGAACTCATGGACAGCTGGATCTTCCAACCGGGCTACCCCCTCATTACGGCTGAGATCAATCAGTCGGGCCAACTCGTCCTGTCACAACAGCGATTCACTTATTTGCCCAACCCGGTACCTCTTACCACCCACCCTGTGTCTCAATCATGGCAGATCCCGCTCCAGATGCGAATCACCGCGGGCGGCAAGGCCGGCACTGCGCGTATGTTGCTGACGGACAAGCACACGACAGTTCCCCTCTCCCCCGATTGGGAGTCAGTGCTGATTAACGAGGACGGCCATGGCTTCTACAGAGTGCGCTATGCGCCGGACCTGCTCGATCGGATACTGAGCATCGGCATCGATCGACTCGCCGCAACCGAGCGGTTCAACCTCATCAACGATGCCTGGGCCACAACCGTCGCCGGCCTCATGCCTCTTACGGATTATCTTGACCTGACGGCTCGCTTTACCGCGGAGCGAGATAAGAATGTCTGGGCCGTCTTACTCGACTCGTTTTCCTTCCTGAATCGGATTATTACGGTAGAAGATCGACCGGCCCTGGAAGCGTTCGTGCGAAGCCGGATCAGTCCGGCCATTGTGGATTTGGGTTGGGCGCCCCGGAGCGGCGAGAGCGAACTGACGAAGCAACTGAGGGGTGAACTGATCGGCGCACAGGGTAAACTCGGCAACGATCCAGCCATTCAACACCGCGCAGCCGAACTGTACCGGACGTACCGTCGCGACGCGACAGCGGTTGATCCCAATGTTGTTCCCTCACTCGTCGCGATCCTCGCGTATACCGGTGACGCCGCCAGGTACGAAGAATTTGACGAACGGTTCCGCGCTGCCGCCACACCGCAAGAAGAACGGCGCTATCTCTTTTCGCTCGCGTCGTTTCAACCCAAAGCATTGCTCGAACGCACCCTCGCCCGCACCATCGGCGGAGACATCCGCACGCAAGATGCGCCGTTTCTCGTCAGCGCCATCCTGGGCAATGTCTATGGCCGAGAATTAGCCTGGACGTTTCTGAAAACGAACTGGGAGAAAATGGACCAGTTGTTCCCCAAACAAGGACTGCGCCGCATGTGCGGCGGAATTGTCGGTCTTGCCACGCCTGAACTCGAACGAGATGTGCGGAGCTTTTTTGCCACGAGGAAGATCGACCTCGGTGGGAAAACGCTCGACCAACACCTCGAACAATTGCGGATCGCCGTGACGGTTCGGGAGCGAGACAGCCGTGCCGTACACACGTATCTGGATCGATACCGATAGGCCGCCATCATCGAGAGGAAACCCATGATTACAAGCATAGCCTTTACCATGTATCCAGTCACCGATATCGTTCGAGCGCGGAAGTTTTATGAGCAGGATCTCGGGCTGACAGTCTCGCGGGTGTTTCAAGATGCCTGGATCGAGTACGACTTGGCAGGCGGCACCTTCGCGATCACGACGCTTGCGGAAGGCGTCAGCCCCAGCGCCGATGTCGGCGGCGGGATTGGCTTCGAAGTCGATAGTGTGGACGCCATGGTGACAACACTTCGCGCCAAAGGAACGACCGTTAAACTTGAACCGTTCTCCACGCCAGTCTGCAGAATGGCGGTGATACTCGATCCTGAAGGCAACGCCCTGACACTCCACCAGGCGACGCAGAACTGGTGAACGGGACGGGCATGGGCCGGCCACACGATACCTTTTTGATATTCCCATCGATCCAGCTGGGTATGGGAGGAGCCTCTTGAAGCGATTCCATACTCTGCTGTAGGCTGAGAGCGCATAGCCCGGCACCACCAGGAGGAGCTGATGGCACCGATTCAGCGCCTGTTGACGGCTTGTTTGATTCTTGTCGGCACAGGATGCCTGATTGGGTGTTCGGGAGGCGACACGCAACAGAACTCTACGTCCGCCAGTCTCACGCTGCAACCCGTCACAACGAATCTGAGTTTTCCAGTGTTTATGACCGCAGCCCCGAACGACCGCACGCGTCTGTTCATTGTCGAGAAAACAGGCCTCATCAGAATCTTTGACAGGAACAGCTCCTCCCTGAATCAAACCGCGTTTCTCAATCTCAGCGGACTTGTCTCAACAGCAAGCGAACGAGGATTTTTAGGGATGGCATTCGATTCCGATTACGGTACCAATAGGCGGTTTTACGTCTTTTACACAAATATCACCGGAGACGTTGTTATCGCTCGCTACCTGAGAAATTCCACGGATGCAAACCACGCCGACTCCTCTTCGGCCATGATACTCCTCACAGTGGAACACTCAGCCGAATCGAATCACAACGGGGGCATGCTGGCGTTTGGCCCGGATGGATGTCTGTATGCCGGGATCGGTGACGGAGGGGGCAGCGGCGACCCGAATAACAACGGACAGAATACATTTTCGCTGCTCGGGAAACTTCTTCGACTCAATCCCGATACAGGGGCCGCCTGCGGTAATGGTATCGTTAATCCGTTCCTCCTCGGCGGCGGCGCACCACAAGTTTGGAGTCTGGGCTTACGGAATCCGTGGCGTTTCTCCTTTGACAGTGACACCGGCGACCTCTACATCGGCGATGTCGGACAAAATGCAAGAGAAGAGATCGATGTCTCTGTTGGGGCCAACGCAGGCCGTCAGGCCAACTATGGTTGGCGATTGATGGAAGGGTTTCTCTGTTTCAATCCCTCCAGCAGTTGCAACTCTGGCAACCTGACGTTGCCGGTGCTCGATTACGACCACTCCAACGGCGCCTGTTCCGTGATAGGCGGGTATGCGTATCGAGGGTTCGTCAAGCCGGACCTGCGAGGCACATATTTCTATGCAGATTTTTGCGCGGGATTTGTGAGGAGCTTTCGCTATCAGAACAGTCAGCCGGTAGAGCGGACAGAATGGCCTTTACTCAGTCCGCCGGGCGGTTTTGTGACGAGCTTCGGTGAAGATGCCGAAGGCGAACTCTACGTCATGACTCAAGGAGGCGGCCTGTTCAAATTCGTCCCCAATTGATGTGCATCGCTGAGACTCTTTTCTTCCTCTTCAGCCCCTCTAGCACCCAGGCAGGCCGTCTTCCACTGCGCGTGACTTTTTCACCCGCCCACCCACTGGCACGCCGAGATGTGCCATCAGCCCGGGCGAGGGCCTTTCGATTCTCTTCACCTCTCGTTAAGGGAGTGGCCGAGGCTGCCCTTTACTGCG
>DATIQH010000394.1:0-3992 GCA_035471155.1 Nitrospiraceae bacterium
GTTCAACGTAGTCGAGTTCGACGAATCTCCAAGGACGGGCTCCCGTTTCACCATGAGTAGTCGTTATGCAGGATTCGTGGAAGAGATCGGGCCTGCGGCGAAACTGATGCTTCGTCTCGATGGAAAAACCGTTGTTCAATCCACAAGCATTGTCTCGACCCATGCCGAGGCGGTCCAGCACATGATGCAGATGCTGGGAAAGTCGAGCCGGCTTGAAGGGCGAGATTTCCGCGTCGACGCGGTCGGGCACCGAGTCGTGCATGGTGGCGAGCAATTTCGAGAGCCGGTCGTGATAGACGACGGCGTAGTGGCCTCAATCATTCGTTTGGCTGAATTTGCGCCGCTCCACAATCCTGGATCGATCGCCGGGATCGAGGGCGCACGCGCTGTCTTGGGACAGCACATCTCCATGGTCGCCGTATTCGATACGGCCTTTCATCGTTCGATCCCGCCCCGCGCAGCCACCTACGCAATCGATCTCGATCTGGCCCGCAAGCACGGGATCAGCCGTTATGGATTTCATGGCATTGCCCATGCGTCGTTGGCCGGCATCTATGCCGCAGCCGTCAGCCGCCCGCTTGCCCAACTTCGGCTCATCACGCTGCAACTCGGTAACGGCTGCTCGGCAACGGCGATCGATCGGGGGCGTTCGGTGGATACATCGATGGGGTTCACGCCGCTCGAAGGTCTGGTGATGGGGACCAGATCGGGCGATCTGGACCCGGCAGTGGTCGGACAACTTGTTCGGAGAGAAGGTCTGTCTGTCGATGATGTCGAACGTCTCTTGAATGAGCGTTCGGGCCTTCTGGGGGTGTCGGGTCTGTCGCACGACATGCGCGAACTTCTGAGCGCAGCTGAAGGCGATCCGGATTCACGCGCTGCGCTGGCGCTGGACGTGTTTTGTTATCGCGTGCGCAAATACATCGGCGCATACCTGGCCGTGCTAGGAGGCGCCGATGCGCTCGTTTTCGGCGGCGGCATCGGTGAGCGGTCAGCGATCATCCGCGCGCGGATCTGCGAAGGGATGGGCTGGTGCGGCATCCGGCTCGATCCCCTGCGGAATGAGACGGCGGTGAACCTCGCTCCCGGAGACGCGATGAAGATCGGCGCAGAAGACGCGCAGGTGGCCTGTTATGTGGCGGGCGTCGATGAAGAGGTCGAGATTGCCCGCGCCACGCGAGACTGTGTACTGAAAAGGTCGGCATAGGTCGTAAGGTGCCTATATGGAGAGACAACCATGAAGGCTGTGTTAGCTAAGAAAAATCTAAACCTGATCGACGCCTATTGGCGTGCAGCCAATTACCTGTCTGTCGGGCAAATATATCTCTACGACAATCCTTTACTGAAGAAGCCGTTGACGCGCGCGCACATTAAGCCACGGTTGCTCGGCCACTGGGGGACGACGCCCGGGTTGAACTTCATCTACGTGCATCTGAACCGTGTGATCAAGGAGCAGGGTCTGAATATGATCTATATCGCCGGGCCAGGCCATGGCGGGCCAGGACTTGTGGCGAACGCCTACCTTGAAGGCACGTACAGCGAAGTCTATCCCAACGTCTCGCAGGACGAACGGGGCATGAAACGGCTGTTCAAACAATTTTCTTTTCCTGGCGGCATTCCCAGCCATGTCGCTCCCGAGACCCCTGGCTCTATCCACGAGGGCGGCGAGTTGGGGTATTCACTTTCGCATGCGTACGGAGCCGTATTCGACAATCCCGATCTGATCGCGGCCTGCGTGATCGGCGACGGGGAAGCGGAAACCGGTCCTCTCGCGACGAGCTGGCATTCCAATAAATTTCTGAACCCACTCACCGACGGCGTCGTGCTGCCCATTCTCCATCTGAACGGCTACAAGATTGGGAACCCCACGGTCCTGGCCCGTATCAGTCACGATGAGCTGGACCACCTCTTCCGAGGCTACGGCTACGTTCCCCATTTCGTCGAAGGGCGCGAACCGAAGAAGATGCATCAGCTCATGGCCTCGACGCTCGATGCCATTGTGGAGGACATCCGACATATCAAATCGACCGTCCGCCGGGGTGGCGTCAAGAAGCGACCGCTCTGGCCCATGATTGTGCTCCGCACACCCAAAGGCTGGACCTGCCCGAAGCAGATCGACGGCAAACGAACCGAGGATTATTGGCGATCCCATCAAGTGCCGATGGGCGATATGGACAAGCCGGCTCACGTCAAGATGCTCCAACAATGGATGTTGAGCTATCGGCCCGAACAGCTGTTCGACAAGACGGGCCGGCTCAAGCCTGCATTGACCGAACTGGCGCCCAAGGGAGCGCGTCGCATGAGTGCGAATCTCCACGCTAACGGCGGCCTGCTGCTCAGGGATCTGCGTATGCCTGATTTCCGGAACTATGCCGTCAAGGTTGTGAAACCAGGCGCCATTGACGCCGAGTCTACCCGCCTCATGGGGAAATTTCTGCGGGACACGATGAAACTGAACATGGAAAGCCGGAACTTCCGCCTCTTCAGTCCGGACGAGAACAACTCAAACCGCTGGCAGGATGTGCTGGAGGTGACCAACCGTGCCTGGATGGCGGATCGCTATCCCTACGACGATCATCTGGCGCCGGACGGTCGAGTGATGGAGATGCTGAGTGAGCACCAGTGCCAGGGTTGGCTGGAAGGATATCTCTTGACCGGCCGGCATGGGTTTTTCTCCTGCTATGAGGCGTTCATTCACATCATCGACTCGATGTTCAATCAACATGCTAAGTGGCTGAAGGTCTGTGGCCACATTCCCTGGCGGAGGCCCATCGCCTCACTGAATTATCTGTTGTCCTCCCACGTCTGGCGGCAGGACCACAATGGCTTCAGCCATCAAGATCCTGGATTCATCGACCATGTGGTGAACAAAAAAGCCGAGGTCATCCGGATCTATCTCCCGCCGGATGCCAATACCCTGTTGTCCGTGACCGATCACTGTCTGCGCAGCCGCAACTACGTGAACGTGATCGTGGCCGGCAAGCAACCGGCGCCCCAATGGTTGAACATGGATGCCGCGATCAAACATTGCACCGCCGGCGTCGGCATCTGGTCATGGGCCAGCAACGACCAGGGTGGTGAGCCCGATGTCGTGATGGCCTGCTGCGGCGATGTCCCCACGCTGGAAACGTTGGCTGCAGTCGGATTGCTCAGGACATTGTTCCCTCGGCTGAAAATTAGGGTGGTCAACGTGGTGAATTTGATGAAGCTCCAGCCTCAGCGTGAGCATCCTCACGGTTTGAGCGATACGGAATTCGACAGCCTGTTCACGACCGACAAGCCGATCATCTTCGCCTTCCACGGGTACCCCTGGCTGATTCATCGCCTCACCTACCGACGGACCAACCACAACAATCTGCATGTCCGTGGGTACAAAGAGGAAGGTACGACGACGACGCCGTTCGACATGGTGGTCTTGAACGATCTCGACCGGTTCCATTTGGTGATGGACGTGATCAATCGTGTCCCGAAGCTCGGGCATCGTGCCGCCCATGCCAGACAAGCGATGCAGGACAAACGAGCGGAACACAAGGCGTATATTGCCAAGTACGGTGATGACCAGCCGGATATTCGGGATTGGAAATGGGGCGCAACACAATAACACTCTACCGGAAATCCATTTCCCGACATGGAGGCTCACATGACTCGGCCACACGTAATGTGTCTGTCTCAACCGGACGATGAGATCGAGGGACGAGCCGCGGTCAGATGCCTGTCGTTGCAGCGGGCTGGCGATGGAGGCAGAAGGATGAGTCTACACCCCAACTGGAATGGAACGAGGGAATTAGCATGAGAGGATCGGACCTATTGTTGCGTTGTCTGGAAAATGAGGGAGTGCAATGGATTTTCGGAGTGCCAGGGGAAGAGACGCTGGACGTCTTGAACTCGCTCGTGGACTCGCAAATCAAATTCGTTGCCGCCCGACTCGAGCAGGGGGCTGCCTTTATGGCCGACGTTCATGGACGGTTGACTGGGAAGGCCGGGGTCTGCCT
>DATIQH010000395.1:0-10967 GCA_035471155.1 Nitrospiraceae bacterium
GGGGGGCGGTGCCGTAGGCTTCGCTTTCGTGCCTCTCGGAGCGGCCCTTCCGGGCTCGGCCGAGCGGAACCCTTTTGGAATTCCTTCAGCTGCGATCTGACGATCGCAAGGATTCAGTCAGTTCCAGCTTTCCTTCTCGGCCAAGCACGGTGGGCACACCCCGCTCCTTTGGCAACGTTCGCTCAGCCTACTGGCACAGCCCTGAATAAATATGAAGGGAGCGGTGAATTTATCAACGCGAGCACTGATGCTCAAATTTTCGTGCAGTTTACCAGGCGAGACGGGGCGCGAGACGTCTTGAGGGATCAGAGAATCAATTCTTGCACTGCTATTTCCTTCATCTGCTCCGAACTTTCGAGTCAAGCAACGACCCTGAGAGCGCCCTTAAGCTGATACTTGTAGTGATCGACGTTTCCACAGCAGCGCTTTTACCTCCTCCAGCATCTGACGATGGTCGGGAGAGGGGGAATAGGGCGCATGTTGATCGGACGGAAAGCGGCGTTCAAATTGTTCGATGAGTTGACGCACCTCTTCTTCCTCACGGCCAACTCGCACCAACACTGATATCAATCGTAAATACGCTGGAACAACCAATGGGAAATGTCGAGGATCCTTCGCCTGGTTAGTCACACACCGATACCCTTCGATGGCAATGTCCGCGTTGTGCTGTTCCTCACAGAGAGCCGCAAGCATATTGACGCTGATCCGATCCGTATCAGCACTCAGGCTCCTCTGCCATTGTCCCCTCACCAACGTCCGCAATTCCTCCGGTGATAGGCGGACAACAGTCTTCTTTGAGACCTTCTCAATCCGAGCGACAACCTCACGCGCTTCCAACCAGCCGCCGTAGAGTCCAATCAGACAAGCCTGGCAATGAACCTTACCGTTGCATGTTCCATCTAATGGATTAAAGTTTTTCTTTCCCACCCGGGATGACAAGAATACACGGCCATGGGCATTGGCGCAGATTTCGCAGACCGGACCCTCACCGACCGTCACATAGATGTACACCCTGACCATAGACCGATCAAAGAGATCAACTGCCAGAATGCGACCAGCTCGAACCTGTATGTAGTGAAAGAGCCATAGCCCCAACAAACCCAGAACGGCCATCAAATAGATGGTGACATTCGACATTAGGAACCCGTCGCCCATTTACCCTCCATACATATGAATCGCTTGATTCACTCTACCACTCGCACAGAGCCCCTCGAAGAAAAATCCTTTTCCATAGGGATAGACTACTTCTCGTGTGAGTAGAGTTTCATTCTGTACGGGAGGTGTGTCAGGACTCAGAGCACATGTTGCTGGAAGGAGCAGGGTTCCTGTGAGATACAGCGGGGAAGGAAAGCGGAATTTGAATGAGGCGCCAGGGTCGAAGGCCGTGACCGAGGGAATTCCAGAAGGATTCCGTCCCGCCGCGTCCGGAAGGTGCACTCCGGATATCGCGTGAGCGGTTGAGCCCTGGCAGACCTGCCTCTTAGGCTATTCTCTGACAGGAAAAGCTATGGAGTTGGCGCGATCTCAGGAGTGGGAATCGTCGCAGTCGTAGGAGGTGTGACACCATTCTTGAACGGTAGATCGAGCAGCGAATAGGGGTTCACTCGGGCGCCGTTGAGCTTGACGCCCCAATGGAGATGCGGGCCTGTGGCGCGGCCTGTCGCCCCCACTTTGCCGATGATTTGCCCCGCTGTGACCAAGTCTCCGTCTTTGACCAGAATCTCCGAGAGGTGGAAATACATCGTATAAAACCCAAGACCGTGATCGACGAAGACACCCTTGCCGGAGAAAATATGATCGACGGTGATGCGGACGATTCCGTCGTTCGTCGCCGCAACATCGGCCCCCAGCGGCGCGCCGATATCCTCTCCATTGTGCGGATTGCGCGGTTTGCCGTTCATGATCCGCACGCTGCCGAAAATGCCGGTGCGCTTGCCGTTCACCGGTTCCACGAAGTTACTGTGCCATAACTTTAGACGTGAGTTCTCCGCGAGCGCCTGCTTGACTTGGTCCTGCTCGGCTTTCCAACGCGCTGCGCCCTTCTCGTCAAGATCGACCTTTTCTTTCGGCAACGTCAGATGCTCGACGTGAAAGTTCTCTTTAGCGACCAGAACATTGAAGCTCAACTGTTTCGCCTGTTCGCCCTGCTTCACTTCGACGGCCAGTTCATAGGTCCCCGGTTCGTCCTGCATGTCGATCCCGAGCAGCCCGACATAGCCGGCCGTCTCCTCAGGCCTGAATTCCCGGAAGAATGGAATCGTCCGCTTCAGAAACGTCCCCTTCACTTCTGTCGCCTGGTCTTCACCCTTCACCTTGATCACCAGCACTTGCCCCTGCTTGCCGCTGTATTGCCCATCAAAACCCTTCGGGGCTGGAGCCGTATTGGAAAATAACTCGACGGGAAAGATGCTGGATAGCAGCACGACGGCCATAATCAGCGTTCTGTCTAGCCGCGAGATTCTCGCACGGGTCTGTTTGAGCGCCGTCATCATCATCGGTAGAACCGTAGCCCTCCAACCTGCGAGAGCAACTCATCCACGCGCCGGTTCACGGCGCTGAAGGGGTCCATACAAAGAATCGTTTCTTCCCAATAGCCATTAAGTTTTAGATAGGTCCAGTCTACCGTATAGGACCGATTTTTCGCACGGGCAAACCGGATGAAATCTCCGCGCACCTTCGCTCTCGTAGTCTGTGGCGGAGTCGACATGGCCCGCTGGACTGCTTCCTCCTCCACGACCCGTTCAATCAGCCCGCGGGACTCCATGAGATAGTACAACCCGCGTGTCCGTTTGACGTCATGAAATTGGAGATCGAGCAGAAACACTCGTGGATCGTCCCAACCACATCCCTTCTTGTCGATATAGGATTGGATCAGATGGCGCTTGGTCACCCAATCGATCTCGCGCACAAGCTGCATCGGGTCCTCTTCCAGCTTATCCAACACCATGGCCCATCGCTGCCACACGTCGTCGAGGATCGGATCGTGCTCTTGTTGAGCCAGGTACGTCTGCGCTCGGTCCAGATAGACTCGCTGCACTTCGACCGCCGTCATCTGACGGCCATCGTCCAGTTTGATCTTGCGCTTCAAGGTGGAATCGCGGGACACCTCCCGAATGGCTTTGACTGGATCCTCGAACTCCATCCCTTGGACGGCATACCCTTCCTCGATCATGGACAGCACCAACGTCGCCGTGCCGACCTTCAAGTAGGTCACGAATTCCGACATATTGGAATCGCCGACGATGATATGGAGCCGTCGGTAGCGTTCCGCATCGGAATGCGGTTCGTCTCTAGTATTGATGATGCTGCGCGAAGACGTGGTGGAAGAGGATGTCTTCTCGTGAATGTGTTGCGCGCGCTGAGAAATGAAGTACTGCGGCTTGCCCGATACCTTGAGAACCTTTCCCGCGCCGCTATAGATCTGCCTGGTGACAAAGAAGGGAATAAGTTGCTCCGTGACTTTCCAAAAGTCGACATCGCGGCGCATAAGAAAGTTTTCATGGCACCCGTAGGTATTGCCGAGCGAGTCCGTATTGTTCTTGAAAATATAGATTTCCCCGGATAGACCTTCTTCCCGCAATCGTTCTTCCGCCGCCGGCAGACAGGCTTCGAGCAGTCGCTCTCCCGCCTTATCGTGGATGACGAGATCGAGAATATTGTCGCACTCGGGGGTGGAATACTCAGGATGGCACCCGGTGTCTTGATAAAATCGGGCGCCATTCACCAGAAAGGCGTTGGAAGGCCAGCTGTTCGGGATAAGACCTTCAAAAATATACCCCAGCACCTTCTCCATCGGCAGGTAGACTCGTCCGTTCGGAGAAAAAATGAGACCGTACTCATTCTCCAAACCGAAGATGCGACGTCTCAGGGGACTGGGTTGCAGCATGCTGGTACGAGCAGAATACCAGCCGGCCCCGCCTTCTTCAACAGAACGACACGATCCGACGATGAGAGAAACTCGTTTGCATGATGGAAATGCAGCGGTTCGCTCGACCAGAGAAAGACAGAATGCCGGGCAGGATGCTCAAAAAGTTCGTCCAGCAAGGCCGCAGGCGAGTTGAAACCGGAGGCGTACCCTTCGGGGGTACGTTGAGGATTTCGACGAGCTGAGAACGAAGCTGGGCGACTTTTTCAGCATCCTGCTATGCGGAGAGGAGCTGTTTGGTGTCGGCCGGCGCCAGCCGACGGAACTTTCTGCCGTCGCGGGCGCGATCCAGGACCGCCACCTCTAAACTCTCCAGCGAGAGTTTCTGATTCCCGATCTGTTCGAGCGCGGAGAGACAAAGGGTGAGTGCAGCCCGAAGCTCCGGGGGCTGCGTGAGTCCTTTCTCCTTGAGCAGAGCCTGCACGGCCTCGGACTTGCCTCCGATGACCGCAAAAGTCCGTTCGTCGATGATGCTGCCGTCGAAGGAAATTCGATACATTTCGTTGGGCTGGCCGTTGTGCCCGACCTGCACTACCAGGATTTCCACCTCCAACGGTTTCAGCTCCTGGCTGAAAATGGTGCCGAGGCTTTGAGAATACCCGTTCGCAAGTGAGCGGGCCGTGACATCTTCCCGGCTGTACATGAATCCTTTGAGATCCGCGTGCCTGATGCCGGCCTTCCTGAGATTTTCAAACTCGCTGTACTTGCCGGCTCCCGCGAAGGCGATGCTGTCGTAGATCTCGGAGATTTTATACAGCGACGCGCTGGGGTTCTCCGCGACAAGCAATATCCCATTCACATATTCGATTGCGATAATGGAGCGTCCTTTGGCGATGCCTTTCTTGGCATACTCCGCCTTGTCCTGCATCATCTGCTCGGGCGAGACGTAATAGGGCATCGGCATGCTTAATTCTCCTTGGAACGGCGAGTGGCAATCACTCCGTCATAGATGCCACGGATCTGCTGGTCGGAAACATCGGTGATACCGGCCGCATTGACAATCTTCGCGGTGGGGTAAATGCCCCGCACGAGATCCGGCCCTCCGGTACCGACGTCATCGTCTGCTGCATTATAGAGCGCCAGCAGCGCCAACTTCAGCGCGTCCGGTTCAGCCAAGCCCTTGAGGAAATGCTCCCGCATCGTATTGCGCGCATCTTTCCCGCCCGACCCTATGGCATGGTAATCCGACTCTTCGTACCGGCCGCCGGCGAGGTCGTATTTGAAGATGCGGCCTTCTGCGCGCTTCAGATCATACCCGACATAGAGCGGCATGACGACCAACCCTTGAAACACCATCGGCAGATTGGCCTTGACCATCTGTCCGAGCTTGTTGGCCTTCCCCTCGCAGGACAGCTGCACACCCTCTAATTTTTCGTAATGCTCCAGTTCGACTTGAAATAGCTTGGCCATTTCGATGCAGGGGCCGGCGGCGCCGGCGATCGCCATCGCGGAATACTCGTCGATCTTGAAAACTTTCTCGATCCGGCGCTCGGCGATTTGAAAACCTTCCGTCGCCCGACGATCTCCGGCGATCACCACACCCTGTTGATACTTGATCGCCAACACGGTGGTGGCATGAGGCAGACTCATCGAGCCGGCCCCGCGGATCGGCTCAGCCGAGGCCTGAGCCTGCACAAATCCGCTGCGGCCGGCCGGAGTCAGCGTCGGATGGTGCTCGGTCAAAAAGTCGAAGAAACTCGGGTCGTCATGGTTGGGAAGAAATGGCAATTTCATAATGTCAATTATCAATCGCGAGGAGGGGGTTGTTGTCAGGCCTTCAGTTTCTCCAGCAACGCGTCGACGGTCTCGACCTGATCGAGAAGGTCGCTCGTCAGCGAGGCCGTGCCTCGAAGCGGATCCATCAAAGGCACTCGTTTCACCTGGTTGTTACCGACATCGAAGAGGACCGAGGTCCAGCTGACCCCATAGAGCGACTTGGCAAACTTGCTGACACATCGTCCACGGAAATAGGCGCGTGTCCCTGGAGGCGGAGTGAACTCCGCTCGCGCGATCTCCACATCCTGCACGATTCGCTCGATCAGGTGGCTGCGTTCGAGCGTAAAGTAGAGGCCCTTGTCGGGGCGAACGTCGTGATACTGCAGGTCCATCAGCCGTACGCGAGGGTCGTCCCACCCGCAGCCCTTGCGCTCCATATACGATTCCATCATCTGGCGCTTCGCCACCCAATCCAACTCACGCACCAAGAGACGAGGATCTTGCTCTAACCGATCCAGCACGTCTTCCCAGCGAACGAGAATATCTTTCGTGACTTGGGAGAGATCTCGGCAGGCATAATACCCCATCGCGGCCTTGAGATAGGCCCGTTGAATCGCCACTGCCGTCGTCGAGCGGCCGCCCGTCAGTTTGAGTGTTTCCTTCATGCCCAGATCGCGCGACACCTGCTTGATGCTTCGGACCGGATCGTCCAACTCGAACTGCGGAAGATCTGCGCCGGCATCGAGCAGATCCAGGACAATCGACAGCGTGCCGACCTTGAGGTAGGTCGACAGTTCCGCCATGTTGGCATCGCCGACAATCACATGCAGCCGCCGATACTTGCCGGACTCCGCATGCGGCTCATCGCGTGAATTGACGATGGGGCGCCGGACCATCGTATTGAGGTCGACGAGGCACTCGAAGAAATCCGCGCGCTGCGAGATCTGATACTCCGTCGGGCTGGTTTGATTCTCTGCGCCGACCTTGCCTGCCCCCGCAAAAATGGGCCTGGTCACAAAGAACGGTGCCAAGACCTTCACAATACGCTCGAAGGGAACCGCGCGAGACATGAGGTAGCTTTCGTGATACCCGTAGCTGTTCCCCTTGCCGTCGGAGTTGTTCTTATACAGCACGCAATGATCTCGTCCGGTGGCGCGCGCCATCTGTTCGAGGCACTGGGCAAGGATTCGTTCACCAGCCCGTTCGAAGGCCACAATCTCACGCGGGTTGGTGCACTCGGGTGTGGAATATTCCGGATGGGCGCCGTCGACGTAGAGACGTCCTCCGTTAGCCAGCGCCTTATTCAACTGCCGGTTGTATTCGGGGTTGGGCCGCTCCCGCTCTCCTTCGACCTCGAACCCGCGCGCATCGAGCAGCGGATTCTCATTTTCATAGTCCCAGATGGCCAGAGGAGCCGGCAAGCCCGGATAGTGCCCGATGACGGCGATGGAATTGGAAACGGGGTCTGCGGCGGCAGGATCTCGTGACGCGATGCCAAACTCTGTTTCTGTTCCCAGGACGCGAGGAATTGTCGGCGAGGTAGGTTCCTGCATAGGTGCGACGTCTTAGAGATAGTGTCCGGTTGTGACGGTTTCGATCTGACGCGACTCTCCCGGGCCTCCACTGATCGTCCGAAGATGCACGATCTTCTCGCCTTTCTTCCCTGAGATCTTGGCCCAGTCGTCAGGATTGGTCGTATTCGGCAGGTCTTCGTGCTCCTTAAATTCCTCCCGAATGGCGCGGATCAAGTCTTCGGAGCGAAGGCCATAGCCTTCCTTCGCGATCGCCCGTTTGACGGCAAACTTCTTCGCGCGCGACACGATGCCCTCGATCAGCGCTCCACTCGCGAAGTCTTTGAAGTAGAGCACTTCCTTTTCGCCGTTCGCGTAGGTGACCTCGATAAACTTATTCTCCTCCGAAGAGGCATACATCGCTTCAACCGTCAGATCGGTCATCTGCTCGACTAAGGCCTTGGCGTCTCCGCTATGGCGCTTTAAATCTTCCTCGGCAAACGGCAAGTCGATGCTCAGATACTTCGAGAAAATATCCTTAGCCGCCACGGCATCGGGACGGCCTACCTTGACCTTCACATCCAGCCGTCCGGCGCGAAGGACAGCCGGATCGATGAGATCCTGGCGATTGCTGGCTCCGATGACGATCACATTGCGAAGCCGCTCCATGCCGTCGATTTCCGACAGAAACTGCGGGACGATCGTCGATTCGATATCGGAAGAAATTCCGGTGCCTCGCGTTCTGAAGAGGGCATCCATTTCATCGAAGAACACGATGACAGGATTGCCGTCTTCCGCCCGTTCTTTCGCTTTCTTGAAGACTTCGCGGACTTGGCGCTCGGACTCACCGACATACTTATTGAGCAACTCCGGACCCTTCACATGCAGGAAATAACTCCGCACTTCTTTGCCGGTGAGATGCCCGAGCTTCTTGGCGATCGAATTCGCAACGGCTTTGGCGATCAAGGTTTTTCCACAGCCCGGCGGTCCATAGAGCAAGACCCCCTTGGGCGCGCTCAGCTTATACTCTGAAAACAGAGCCGGATGAAGAAACGGCAATTCCACCGCATCGCGGACCTGCTCCAACTCATGCTGCAACCCGCCGATGTGCGCATAGTCGACATCAGGCACTTCTTCCAATACCAACTCTTCCGCCTCGGACCTCGGCAGCTTTTCGACGACGTAGCCGGAACGCGGGTCATAGAGCAGATGGTCGCCGACGCTCAATCGTTCGGCCAACAACGGATCGCCGAGCTCTGCGACCTTTTCTTCATCGAAATGCAACGTGACCAGGGCGCGATTGCCTTCCAGTACGTCTTTCAGGCGCACGACTTCGCCCTGAATATCGAAGCCCTTGACCTCAATGACGTTCAACGCTTCGTTCAGCACCACTTCCTGTCCCTTACGCATCGCCTTTCTATTGATCGACGGATGCATACTGACTTTCATTTTCCGTCCGGAAACATAGACATTTCCGGTCCCATCCTCATTGAGACTGGAAAAGATGGCGTAGGCCGAAGGGGGCGCCGTCAGTTTCTCAACTTCAGCACGCAAGGCTTCAATCTGCGTCTTCGCTTCCTGGAGCGTCGAGACGAGCTTTTCGTTCTGTTTGGTAGCTTGGTCGAGCTGGTAGCGAGATTGGTACAGCCGACGGATTTCTTCTTCCATCGACTGAATCTGCACGCGAAGCTTTTCAACCTCGCGAATATGTTCATCGTTGCGTGGTGCCACGTCCGTTTCTCCCTCAGTCAACCGCTTCGTGATCTGCGTGACGGAATCTCGGAGAGACCGGAACCGACTCGGACTTTCTTTCTTGCCGTCCATGGCGCTACCCGAAGAACGCAAACACCTTGCTGAATCGAGAAGTCCTCGTCTGCGCGGATTCTATCACCCGTTCCCAGGGTGGTCAACCAGACAGCATGATCCTACGCGTGACGGTCGCGCGCAACGCGCATCACGACACGAGCGTCACAGCGTCGAGCAGCTCGCGAGTCGCCGACTCCACATCGTCTGCGCCGAGAATCGCCGCGATGACCGCCACACCGAATGCCCCGGCGCGTCGCATCTCATGCGCACGCTCCGCTGTCACTCCGCCGATTCCGATAATTGGAATGCGGACCAGTCCACACGTTTCCTCAAGAGTCTGAATACCGAGCGGAGGACCGAACATCTGTTTCGACGGCGTCTCATAGATCGGACCAAGCACGATGTAGTCTGCCCCCTGCGACTCCGCTTGTACCGCCTCCTCTACCGAATGCACGGAAATACCCATGAGGCGCTGCGGCCCCAGCAATCGCCGGGCAACCGATGGAGAGAGACTGTTGCTGCGCAGATGAACGCCGACTCCTTCCATCGCCAATGCGACATCGATCCGATCATTGATGAGAAGTTGTGAATTGCACGAACCCGTGACAACCTGCACCTCACGCGCAAGCGCCACAAGTTCTCTGGCAGAGAGATCGCGTTCGCGGAGTTGAATCGCAGGCGCTCCGGCATTAACGACCTGCTGCAGAAGTGGAACCAACGGGCGCTCGCGGGTCTGATGGCGATCTGTAACGACAAGAAGACGGCTGGAGAGTTTCAGCATCAGCGAAGCACTGAATCAGGAATGCGAGCGGGATGCTCAAAACGTTCGTCCAGCGAGGCCGCAGACGAACCACTAATGATGATCCCTCCAAGCTTGCTCGTATACTCAAAGGATGGCTCGGATGAGTCTCCTACTGCGCGCGTCCAACGAGGGCCATCTGAGGCCGCGCGTTGCGCGAGCACAGGAGACTCACCGGGCCATCCCCTCCTGCTGGCGGACGTTTTCAGCATCCCGCTAGAGCATACCTTCGATGGGGCTACTCGCCGTCGCATACAGTTTTCGCGGGATACGTCCGGCCTTGTATGCAAGCCGCCCTGCCTGCACCGCATATTTCATCGCCTCGGCCATAGCGATGGGATCCTGAGCCCCGGCAATGGCCGTGTTCATCAACACTGCATCCGCTCCCAATTCCATCGCCAAGGCAGCATCGGACGCAGTCCCAACGCCGGCATCGACGACGATCGGCACCTTGATCATTTCCATAATGATTTTTAAATTATAGGGATTGCGGATGCCGAGTCCCGATCCAATCGGCGCTGCCAAGGGCATGACGGCGGGGCACCCGATGTCCACGAGCTTCTGAGCCACAATTGGATCGTCATTCGTATAGGGCAGGACGATAAAGCCTTCTTTGACAAGAATCCTTGCCGCTTCAAGTAATCCGACCGTATCGGGGAAGAGCGTCCTCTCATCGCCGAGTACTTCCAGCTTAATCAAATCCGACACACCGGCGGCTCTGGCCAAGCGGGCATAGCGTACAGCGTCTTCCACGTTGTAACAGCCGGCCGTGTTGGGAAGGATGGTGTATTTCTTCGGGTCGAGATAATCGAGCAAATTTTCTTTGGACCGATCGGTGATGTTGACGCGCCGCACCGCTACCGTCACCACATCGGCGCCCGATGCCTCAATGGCCTTCTTGGTTTCGGCAAAATCCTTATACTTCCCTGTCCCCACAAACAGCCGAGACGAAAACTCACGACCGGCAATGATCAACCGATCATTCTGCATGGACGACACCCCTTCCTCTACCGTGAACATTCGCCGGCGCACCGCCGCCGATAAAACTCAAGATCTCCACCCGATCTCCCTGTTTCAAACCCCGCTGGTCAAACTCCTTGCGATCGAGGATTTCCAAATTCAGCTCCACCGCCACACGTTCGGTCTTGATGGCGAGTTCACGCAGCAAGTCCCCCACGGTCGCACCGGCCTGACAGCCCCGCTGCTCACC
>DATIQH010000396.1:0-2874 GCA_035471155.1 Nitrospiraceae bacterium
GTAACGGGTGATGCTCGCCGCGGAGCAATCGCCGAAGGAAGAAATCCAGCCTAACACCTACGCTGAGTGAGTGAGCGTGTGCTCGCTTCGACCAACGAGAAGTGGGTTCGCTTCTGGAACCGCAAACAAGCGTGGAAGGAGAAACAGGGCAACCGGTGCGACATTGGCGGATATTCGGGCACGGCAGTCCCGCATTACCCCTTACTCCTTACCCTTTACCAGCTTTAGTCTTGGAAGATCTTGGGTTCAGAGTACCGCGCCTCCACCTGAATCTTCGATTGCGCATACCGCTTATAAAACATCAGGACATCCCGCACTGACACCACGCCCACAATTTCGCCTTCTTGGGTCACAGCGAGATGCCGCACGCCTAAATCGCCCATCATATCTTGTGCATCATCAACCGTCGCATTCCCCTCGATCGTGCAAATGGGGCTCGTCATGATCTTTTCAACGGTGAGTTTGCCGAGCGGCTTACTCATCGCCACGGCGCGCCGCACAATGTCGGTATCCGTGACGATCCCGACCAATTTCTTTCCCTTCTTCACAAACAGCGACCCCACCCGTGCCGTCTTCATTGTCTTGGCGGCGCTCACAATCGATACACTGGGCCCCACTGCTTTAGGTTTCTTGCTCATGATCATCGCGACTGTAGACATTCTCTCCCCCTTTTTGAGTTACAGATGAGCGTATGAATACGCTTCTCACATTGTAAGCAATATCTTGCCGAAAAATCTTCGGCTCAACATCAGTTCTTGTGCTGCGCGAGCTTCCCGAAGTCGGAATGTCCGGTCGATCACTGGGTTCAACCTGCCCTGCCCCATCAGCTCCGCTGCCTTCACCAATTCCGCTCGCGTGCCCACATAGGACCCCTTGATCGTCAACTGGCGGGCAAAGACATATCGGAGATTCAGCTTCACTTCACCCCCGGTCGTCGCGCCACAGGTAATTAAGCGCCCGCCTCTCGCCAACGAATCGACGCAGGTGTCCCACACCTCCGGGCCGATATGCTCGATCACGACATCCACGCCGCGTCCTTCGGTCAGCAGCTTGGCTCGCTCCGAGACCTTCTCAGTCGTGTGATTGATGACGGCATCGGCCCCCAGGATGACAGCTCTTGGAATCTTGCCGTCGGACCCGACGGTCGCCATCACGCGAGCCCCGGCCAACTTTGCCATCTGGACCGCCATGCTCCCGACTCCGCTCCCCGCCCCCATGACGAGCACGGTCTCTCCATGTTGCAGTCCGGCGAGCGCAAAGAGCATATGCGACGCGGTCACCGACACGAGCGGAAACGCCGCCGCCTGTTCAAACGAAAGGTTCTCAGGAATCGGCAGCACATTGCGGAACGGCACTTTGAGATACTCCGCATAGCCGCCGTGCGTCTTGGCGCCGACCAGTCCATACGAGCGGCACAGATTGTCTCGCCCCGCCAGACACTGGTCGCATGTCCAGCAACTGATCCCCGGAGACACGAACACCCGCTGCCCCACGGTGACCCCTGCGACGTGATTGCCGACTTGCTCCACAATCCCGGCCGCATCAGACCCAGACACATGAGGAAATGGAATCGGATAGGCGGGATTGCCCTCTCGTATCCAAATGTCGAGGTGATTCAGCGCACAGACCTTGACGCGAACCCGCACATCCTCCGGACCGATCGTCGGCTCCGGCAGATCCTCATACGAAAGTGTCTCCGGTCCGCCATGCTCCCGAAAGAGTACCGCTTTCATCGAATGTCATTTCTCCATAATGGGTGGCTGATAATATCCCAGACCTTATTTCTTTTCTCCGAGCAGGATGATCAAAACGTCAGACCGTTTCCTGAACGACTCCCGCAGGATGTTCAAAAAGTCCTTCCAGCAAGGCCGCAGCGAGTGAAGGCCCGAGGCGTACCCTTGCGGTACGTTGAGGGTCTGAACGACGCGAGAACGCCGCTGGAGGGCTTTTTCAACATCCTGCTAGAACGTCAAGGTTCCTTCGACTACCATGACACACTGCCCTCCCACCTTGACCGTTTGAATGATATCGTCATCCGATTCGACCCGAACGAGAATTTGCGACGGACGCTCGATCTCGTAGCCCTGCTCAACGACGATATCAGTCGTGGGAGCCACATCCACCACGCCGTTCTGCACCAGGTAGGCTCCCAACGCGCCACTCGCGCTGCCGGTCGCGGGATCTTCAAGAATCCCGATTGAGGGTGCGAACATACGCGCATGCACCGCCGCAGAGGGTTCGACGGTCACCGTCGTAAAGACCATGATACCGTTGGCCCCGAAACGACTGCAGATGTCCATGATGGCGGAAGCGTCCGGCTGGATTGAGCGAACTGCGGTCAACGTGCGCACAGGCACAATGATCACCGGCAATCCTGTGGAGACGACCTCGACGGGCCATTTCATGTCGGCAACCACATACTTCGGCAACCCCAGGGCACCGGCGATCTTATACACATCCTCCAGCTCGCTCACAGGCCCTAGGAACTCCGGCTTAGGCTGCGTCATCACCACAGAAGTAATCTGCCCATCTTGTGCATGGAGCTCGACAGGAAAGAGGCCGATGTTGCACTCCTGCATCACACGGGTGACACCATCCGTCGCGACAATCAATCCGAGTTGGGTCAACACGTAAAATGTCCCCAGCACCGGATGGCCGGCAAACGGGATCTCCTGTGTCGGGGTAAAAATCCTGAGCCGAACGACTGCCGCCTGGTCTGTCGGAGGCAATACGAACACCGTCTCTGAGAGATTCATCTCACGGGCAATCTGCTGTAGCTGATGGTCGGAAAGGCCGTGTGCGTCGGGAAACACGGCAACCGGATTGCCGCCGAATGGATCCCCTGTGAATACATCGGCTTGGTAAAATTTGAGT
>DATIQH010000397.1:0-8346 GCA_035471155.1 Nitrospiraceae bacterium
AGCGTCTCGTCGCGTAATGCTTTGGCGGCAAAATCCTGATAGTCGACCACCAGAGGGGGCTCCATCGTCTGTAGAGGGTGTATTGACCGCGATGCAGATGGCTGCGTGTTCAGACTGGTCGAAAACCTACACGGTTTCGAAGGGAGAAGCAATGCCCTGGTAGGGAACTGCTGAGACTGGGAGAGGGCCGTTGTCTTTATCGGGAAGCGGCTGACTGCTGGTATTCGGCAAGGGCAATGCGACCAATGTATTCCAGGTCCCGCAACTTCGGCAGCGCCCGGACCACTCGGTCGATTCTTGCCGACAGGCAGTGCAGACATAGGGGACGACTACACGTTTCTTGAAATGGAGAGCTTTCTTGAGTTCGGTGACGGCCTCCTCCATCTGCTGCTTGCGCAAGTAGAGATTGGCCATGATTTTATGATAATCGGCCAATTGGTCCTGCACCCCTTCGACGGCCGAGAGGATGTCGAAGGCTTCGTCGACCATTTCGAGACGGTAGTAGAGCTTCCCTAAATAGAACTGCAGGGTAGGGTTGTTCGGATCTTGCCGGAGGGCTTCCTGGTAGACACGGATAATTTCACTGGGTTCACCCTGTTCAAGAAAGAGTTCTTCGAGGCGGTGCAGGATGATATTACTGCGGGTTTTGGCATAGATTTTCTTGAGAATTTCTACGGCTTGCTTGGTCTTGCCTTCCCGGATCAGGATTTCACCGATGCCGACATAGGCGGGCAAGAATGTCCGGTCTTTCTTAATGGCGCCGCGGAAGTAGCGCCGTGCCTTATCCGGGTGGCCTCGTTCCAATAGTTGGCGTCCAACCTCGTATGTGCAGGCAGTGAGGAGATGGGCCTCGGCCTTGCGCTCCGGCTCAGGCAGGTTCGCCTTCAGGAGGCGATGTTGGATTTCGAGCGCGTCAATCCATTTTTCAAGCCGGATCAACAGATCGCGTTTGCGGATGAGCGCGGTGAGGTTGTCCGGTTCGATCTTGAGCATTCTTTGCAAGGTCTGCAAGGCGTCCTCATACCGCTTGGCGCCCTCCAAATCGTTGGCCAACTCCAGCAGAATTTCGATGTTGCGCTCGTCGACGCGATTTGCCCGTTGGTGGAGGCGGATCGCCTCTGCAAAGTTGTGTTCCACGCGATAAATGTTTCCCAGCCAGAGCAGCGAATCGACACGATTCGGGTCCATGGCCAGCGCTCGTTCAAACAGGCTGATGGCTTCGACGGTGCGTTTGGACATGATGGCATGGGTGCCTTCACGATGAAGCGCATCGATTTTTTCTTTGCGTCGCAATAACCGCGTGCTGCGCCAGTTGCCGATGACGTGAGCGGTTTGCCGCATGCCGACTGCCAAGGCTACAAGCACAGCGCCGATCGCCATGGAAAAGACGACGAGTGTAACGGGGCTCAATTCAAACTGGAGAGAGGGACTGGTCCGGACCGCAACCGTTCCAGGATTCAACTCGCGGGCATAGCTGTAGAGGAAAATCCCGGCGCTGACGAGGAAGATGGTCGTGAGCAGTCGGAGCATAGATCTAGGCCTTTAGTTTCGCGGGTGCCTTTTTCCGCTTCACGGGCCGTGGAGTCGCGGCCGGTTGCGTAACTACCGGTTCGCCCGGGATGGCGATGCGCTTCGCGTCGGCCCACAATCGTTCGAGTGCGTAATGTTCCCGGACATCCTGCCTGAAAATATGGACGATGACATCGCCGAAGTCCATCAGAACCCACTGAGAGGACCGCCGGCCTTCGACGCTCAACGGCTTGGATCCGGAACGAGAGAGGATGCCGTCGACATGATCGGCGATGGCGCTCGCCTGGCGATCCGAATCCGCGGAACCGATAACCAGGTAGTCGGCAACGGAGGTCAATGGGGCTACCTGGAGGATGAGAACGTCGGTGGCCTTCTTGTCGAGCATGGCCCGTGCAATCGCGAGGGCCGTGGACCTAGCTGTTCGTGCGATTACGGTCCTCTTGGTAGAGATGATGTTGAAGTATATAAGATTCCACTAAGGGCGGCAACAGATTTGCCACCGGAAGCCCTTGGCGGATTCGAGAACGAATGTCTGATGCAGAGACCGCACAGGGCGGTAGTTTGAGACAGATCAAGCGTTGCGTTCCAATTGGCGCCTCAATTCGGGAAATCCGTCCGGCATCGAGGTCCGCTAGCGAGGGGTATGGGATCGGTGGAAGCAGTGCCACGGTTGAGAGGGAACGAAACAACAGGCCTGGCCGGGAGAGGACGACGAACTGGCAGAGTGTCAGCAATGTCTGAGGGTCGCGCCAAGAAGGAAAATCCAGAAAAGCATCGAGCCCGATCAAGAAATAGAACCGGGTCTGTTCGCCATATTGCTGTTGCAGGAGGCGAATGGTGTCGATGGAGTAGGACTTGCCTGGCCGGCGGATTTCCACATCTGAGAGGGTGAGCGAGGGGTCTGAGGAAATCGCCAGACGTACCATTTCATAGCGATCCTGGGCGGGCACTAGACTGCTGCTTGGCTTATGAGGAGGGTGATTCGTGGGAATAAAGAGGATTTGGTCGAGTCCAAGCGCCTCGCGTGTCTGGTGCGCAATGCCCAGGTGACCGTTGTGCACGGGGTTGAAACTGCCTCCGAGGAGGCCGAGACGAAGGGGGCCAGAATGCCGAGTGCTGAGTGCTGGGTGCTGAGATTCAGTATCTGGTGACATGATAACTCAGCACTCAGGTCTCAGCACGTCGCACTAGAGTATCACCAGGTTGTCCCGGTGTATCACTTCCTCGTACTCCTGCGGGCCGAGCTGTTGCTGGATCTCGCTCGTTTTGAGCCCTTTGATCCGTGCCAAGGTGTCAGATGAAAAGTTCACGAGCCCTTTGGCGAATTCTTTGCCGTCCTGGTCAAGGCAGCTGACAGCATCGCCGGTATCAAACGAACCGCTGACGTTCAGGATGCCTGAAGCCAACAGGCTCTTGCCCCGTCGGGCCAACGCCTCGACGGCTCCGGGGTCGAGGGTCATGGTCCCTCGCGGCCTGAGAGTAAAGGCAATCCAATGTTTACGGCTGGTGAAACGACGTTCCTTCGCAAGGAAGAGGCTGCCGCCGGGGCCTCCGGCTAATACTTGTGGAAGGAGGCCGGCCTTTTGTCCGTTCAAGATTAAGGTAACCACGCCATACTCACTGACTTTCTTCGCAGCTCGGACCTTCGTGGCCATGCCCCCGGTACCCTCAAAAGAGCTGGAAACGCCGGCCCGCTGCTCAATGTCTTCGCTAATGTCCGGGATCAACGGAATCAGTGTGGCTGCGGGGTTCTTGCGTGGGTCTTCGGTAAATAGGCCGTCGATATCAGACAGGATGATCAACAGTTCCGCATCGACGAGATGGGCGACCTCGGCAGCCAGGGTATCGTTATCGCCCACACGAATTTCATCTACGGCAACCGTATCGTTTTCGTTGATGATGGGGATCACGCCGAATCCGATCAGCGCGCTCAGGGTGTGGCGAGCATTGAGAAACCGTCGCCGGTCGGCGAGGTCCTGATGAGTGAGTAGGATTTGCGCCACTCTGACGTCGAGCCGCTCGAACGATTTTTCGTATGCCCACATGAGCCGGCTTTGGCCGACTGCCGCGGCTGCCTGTTTCACGGGGAGGCTCTTGGGGTATTCCTTCAGGCCCAATTTCTTGATGCCTGAGACAATCGCGCCTGATGAGACGATCAGGATTTCACGTCCACTTGACCGGAGTACCGCGATTTCAGCCGCGAGTCGATCGATCTGCTCCGGGCGCAGCCCTGTATCTCGTGATGCAACAAGACTGCTCCAAATCTTGATGACGATGCGGGAGGCCTGTTTTAGGAGTTCATCTCGCATGGTGTCGCTCGAAGCTGCGCCACCTGTTGCCCTACATAGGTGACGAGTTCAGTCAGTCCCTCTCTGGTGGCGGCAGAGATCGGGAAGTATGTATGGCGATGGCGCTTGCAATATTTCTGCAATGCTCGCAGGCGTGTCCCGTCTCCGGCCACGTCGATTTTCGTTGCGACCACAGCGAAGGGGCGCGTTGTGATCGGTTCATCGTAGGCGGCCAATTCCCGACGCATGATCTCGAAGCATGTGACAGGCTCCTCGGTGGCCCATTCCGAGACATCGATCAGGTGCAGCAAAAACGATGTGCGTTCGATATGACGGAGGAATTGAAATCCGAGCCCCTTTCCTTCATGGGCGCCCTCGATGATTCCTGGTATGTCCGCGACGGCAAAGCTTTCCTTTTCCCCCCAGCGAACGATTCCCAGATTCGGCGTCAGCGTGGTGAAGGGGTAGTCGGCGATCTTCGGCCGTGCTGCTGAAATTGCGGCGATCAGCGTCGATTTCCCAGCGTTGGGAAAGCCCACAAGCCCGACGTCGGCCAACAGTTTCAGTTCAAGCCGTAGCGATCGTTCTTCGCCTTCCGTGCCCGTTTCAAATTCTGTGGGCGTGCGGTTGGTCGATGTGGCGAAATGGCTATTGCCTCGTCCGCCCCGGCCTCCATGAGCTCCGACAAACCGCTGTCCTGAAGTGACCAGATCGGCCAACATTATATTGGTTTGATCGTCGTAGATGACGGTGCCGACCGGAAGGGTTACGACAACGTCCTCTCCGGTTCTTCCAGAGCAATTGGCGGCGCCTCCCTGGCGACCGACTTCTGCTTCGTAGTGTTTCTGGTACCGGAGGTCGAGGAGCGTGGTCATGCGCGGCGAGGCCTCAAACACAACATCGCCACCATGGCCGCCATCGCCGCCGTCCGGCCCACCGCGCGGGACGAATTTTTCGCGCCGAAAACTGCATGATCCGTCACCGCCGTGTCCGGCTTTGATATGGATACGGACTTCATCGACAAACATCAGGGCACCATTTCAGCGTGAGGACTGTCTGGACATGGCATGCGAGAAACATCCCGTTGCACCCCTATGCAGCTGGGAGTCCTCGCGGTCACGGCCGTGTGACGAGAAGTGGGGAAAAGAATGTGCTATGAAATCGAGGGCGCGGAGTAGACACTGACCTTCTGCCGCCCTCGGCCGCGTTCGAACTTCACGGTCCCAGTGATGCGGGCGAAGAGGGTGTGGTCTTTGCCGAGGCCTACGTTGAAACCGGGAAAGAACTTCGTCCCTCGCTGACGGACCAGGATCGATCCTGCCGTGACGGTTTCTCCGCCGTAGGCCTTGACCCCAAGATATTGCGGATTGCTGTCGCGCCCATTTCTTGTCGATCCGCCACCTTTATTTGTTGCCATGGCTGGTCCCCGTTAGGCCGTTTCGATGCCGGTAATGCGCAATTTCGTGAATCCTTGGCGATGGCCATTGGTTCGCCGATAGTTTTTGCGCCGTTGCTTCTTGAAGATGGTGATAGAGCGGGTTCGGCCTTGGCCAATGATCTCGGCTTTGACGCTGGCCCCTTTGACCAATGGTTGCCCTATCGCCAGACCCTTCTCGCCGTGAACAAGACGTACCTGGCCGAGTTCGATCGTTCCTCCAACCTCGCCGGGAAGAGACTCGACTTGGACCAAGGACCCGGTTTCAACTCGGTATTGTTTGCCGCCTGTCTCAATGATTGCGTACATAAGCCCCTGTCTCCATTACAGAAGATGACTGTGTAGCATACGGATTTGAAGCCTGTCAAGGTTAGCCATGCTGGTTTGTGAGATTCCACCGCTAGGGTCCGTTGCAAACCTGTCCCCTCCTTCGGGTTACCCTATTCGGGGACTATTCTGCTATGGCTTCCGGGCGTATGCTGGCATTCTGTTGGTTGAGCCATTCTAATCGGAGATAATGATGGCCGCATCACCAAAGCCTCGTCCCGCTAAACCAAGGCCCGCTCGATTTGTGCTCCGTCCGTATCGCCGCATTCCGACTTGGCTGGATCTCCATTATCTCAGTGGGGAATATGTTGGGAAAGGGATCGTGACCAATCTGTCTCAATCCGGAGTGCGTATTCAAGGTGAACATGCAGTTGAACCGGGTCTTAACCTTGCGCTGCGCCTCACACTTTCTGATGACGGCCCGACGATAGAAGTTGAACAAGCCACGGTTCGCTGGGTCGATGGATATGATTTCGGCCTGGACTTCGTCAAGCTCAGTCCATCGGCCACGAAACACATCAGCGATGCATTGAGTCAGCAGATTCGTGCCCCTCAATCGCCTGCCTGAGCACACTCTCCTTTTGTATACATATCTCCGACCAGTCACACCCGTTTGCTTGACGCTTCTTCCAGCCCGCTGTTATATTCCGAATTCGGCGTACGACAGTTCACGTGCCTACTCGCGTTGCCTATGCTTAACCCACAAGGAAAAATTTGGATGGATGGTTCATTCGTCGATTGGGCGGATGCACAGGTCCATGTCATGACTCATTCGCTCCATTATGGGCTGGCTGCGTTTGAGGGAATTCGTTGTTACAAAGGGAAGTCCGGTTCCGCAATTTTTCGACTACAGGATCATGTCGACCGGTTGTTCGACTCAGCCCATATCGGCATGATGCAGATGCCCTTCGATAAGAAGCAAGTTGCAGAGGCCATCGTCGAGACAGTCAGAGTGAATAAGCTGGAGGCCTGTTATATTCGCCCACTGGTCTATATCGGACATGGAGCGATGGGGGTCTATCCCGGCGACAATCCAATTAAGCTGGCGATTGCAGCCTGGACCTGGGGCGCCTATCTCGGGGATGACGCATTGGCGAACGGAATGCGGGCTCGTGTGTCGTCATACACGCGCCATCACGTCAATGTCTCGATGACGAGAGGGAAGATTTCCGGCTACTACGTGAATTCGATCCTTGCGAAACGGGAAGCGAAATCGGACGGGTACGATGAAGCCATTTTGCTCGATACCGAGGGGTATGTGTCCGAGGGGACGGGTGAGAACATCTTTATTGTGCGGAAAGGACAGATCAAGACCACACCGCTCACCTCGATTCTCGACGGCATCACCAGAAGGTCTGTCATCGAATTGGCGCGCGAGCAACATATCCCGGTGGTGGAGGAGCGGTTCACACGCGATGACATGTATATTGCCGATGAAGTGTTCGTGACCGGGACCGCTGCTGAACTGACGCCGGTGCGTGAAATTGACAACCGCCGCATTGGAATCGGCACGCCGGGTCCGATTACGCAATCTCTCCAGAAGACCTTCTTTTCTATCGTGCGCGGGGAGGATTCTTCACACCAGGCGTGGCTCACCAGAATTTAGTGAGAGTCTGAATAAGTTAAACTCCTAGCTTTCCGTTCCCCGCACGCGTTCCTCACACCCGTGAAACAGATCGGATGTTCGTGTTCATCCGGTATGGGCATTCAACCAAAAACTAGATAGATCGAATAAACAAAGCAGGCCAGGGGAATTTCCCCGAGCCCTGCTAGTGTTTGCCTGAGGAAGAGTCGTTTGGCGTGTGGCTTTCAGCGGCTGGGGCCGCAGGCGGAGCGGGCGTGGTCTCGGGGGCAGGCTGAGAAGTCTCTTTTTTATTGAGATCAATGACTGTGGAAGAAAAGGTTCGTTCTTTGGCGAGCATAGCCAGACCGAGTGAAGTCAGCATGAAGATGGCTGCGACGACGACGGTGAATTTGCTCAAGAAATTGGCTGGACCGCGGCTCCCGAAGACAGTCTGGCTGGAGCCCCCGAAGGATGCGCCGATTTCAGCGCCCTTCCCCGATTGCAAGAGGATCGCGCCGATCATGAGAAAACAGACCATCACATGAATGATGATAAGGAAAATATACATGGCACTCCGATCAATTAAGCATGCGGTATCTGAGCAAAGGAGATAATTGTAGCAAACGAATCGGGATCGAGACAAGCCCCGCCTACCAATGCCCCGTCGATTGCATCCGAGGCGAGGAGCGACTCGATGTTCTGTGTCGTGACGCTTCCGCCGTACAGGACTCTGATGGCCGAGGCCGTTTTGCTATCCCAGCCGGTCTCAATGAACAAGCGGATCGAGCGATGCACGGCCACGGCCTGCTCTGTGGTAGCGGCTCGTCCCGTGCCGATGGCCCAGACCGGTTCGTAGGCGATCGTCACGGTCGCAAGATCCTGTGTGGGTAGTCCTGCCAGGCTGTTGCCGAGTTGAGCTGTGACGACCGATTCCGTTCGGCCTGCCTCACGGTCCGCCAGCGATTCTCCCACACAGAGGATCGGAGAGAGCCCGTGCCGCAGGGCCGAGCGAACCTTCTTCTGAACATGCTCATCCCGTTCGCCGAAGAGCGTGCGCCGCTCAGAGTGGCCGACGATCACATAATGGCAGCCAAGATCGCGCAACATCGGAGCGGACACTTCGCCAGTGAAGGCCCCGTGTGTTTCCCAGTACATATTTTGTGCGCCGAGACTGATCCAGGGGGCGGGGCCCAACGCGTTGC
>DATIQH010000398.1:0-1694 GCA_035471155.1 Nitrospiraceae bacterium
CGGGATCGACATGGTGCTGCGACTCTTTTGCCGATCGGGAATCAAAGCCCTGTTTGCGCAGATCCGCGAGCGAGGAAATGAATTGCCTGGTGAGGCCAGGCAGATGCTGGCGATCGAGCCGGCCTATCTGAATGCCATCGACCCGGTCATCGAATTTCTCCAAGGCCGTAATCCCTCATTAGCCTTGCTCCTCGCTCGTCCAGGGTTTCTTCCCCAAGGCCCCCGGTTTGCCGGCTATAGTGGAGGGGCTGCGTCATCACGCGCATTATCGGAGCAGGATCGCGCCAAACGGTTCGCGACTTTATTTCTTGAGGACCTGGCCGATCTTGTCCAGGCGACTGTATCTCCTCACTTTGCCCTAAGCCGCTATGCCGAACATATCGCACGAGCAGCCTCGTCGTTTGAGTCTATCATCGACGCGGTAGCTGCCCCTCTGACACTGACGGATCGCTTCATGCTCGAATCGCTGTGGAAATATCTCACGCGCTTCAATCCATCGCTCGTTTGCCTGACGGCTCCCTTTCCCGGCAACCTCTATGGAGCATTTCGTATAGCTCACTCGATCAAGAGTCAACGACCCGACATCGCCATCGCCCTTGGCGGCGGATATGCCAATACGGAACTTCGACGCCTGTCGGACCCGCGCGTATTCGACTACCTCGATTACATCACCCTCGACGACGGGGAACGACCGCTGCTTTCATTGATCGAACATCTGGCGGGAACCAGGCCGCGCTCACGACTCTGCAGGACGTTCTATCGGGACAAGGATCGAGTTGTTTTTGCGAACGATGCGTCGGATCAGGAGTTCAGCATGGATGAGGTCGGTTGTCCGACGTATAGCGGCCTGACACTAAATCGCTATCTCACAATCTTAGACAGCACGAACCCGATGCATCGTCTCTGGTCGGAAGGCCATTGGAACAAGCTCACGGTTGCGCACGGCTGTTATTGGAAGCAATGCACGTTTTGCGACGTCGGACTCAACTACATCAGCCGCTATGAAATGACACCGACCGATCGGCTCATCCAACAGATCGAACAGTTGATCGCAGAAACAGGCTGCCGGGGATTCCACTTCGTCGATGAGGCAGCACCTCCCGCCGCGTTAAAATCGCTCGCCTTACGGCTACTGGAAAAAGGCCTCACGATTTCATGGTGGGGAAATATCCGCTTTGAAGAAGCCTTCTCGACGGACCTCTGCCGCCTCCTGGCAGCCTCCGGCTGCATCGCCGTGACGGCAGGCCTTGAAGCGGCATCAGACCGTCTGCTGGAGAAGATCAAGAAAGGGATTACCGTCGATCAAACCGCGCTGGTGGCGGCAGCCTTCAAAGACGCAGGCATTCTCATTCACGCCTATCTCATGTATGGGTGTCCCTCTGAGACCATGCAAGAAACTGTGGACTCACTCGAGCGAGTGCGGCAGTTGTTCGCAGAAGATCTGATTCAATCTGCCTTCTGGCATCGCTTCACCACCACAGCCCATAGCCCGATCGGGCTCAAGCCGGCTGCTCATGGATTGCGCATCCTCGGTCCTGAGTTTCAGGGTTTTGCCGAGAATGACTTTCTACATGAAGACCGATACGGGGAGACGCCGGAGTGGCTCGGCGAAGGGTTACGCCGATCTATCCTCAATTACTTGGAACGGCGCGGTTTCAAGCTCGATGTCCGTCAGTGGTTCGATCATTCTGTGC
>DATIQH010000399.1:0-2798 GCA_035471155.1 Nitrospiraceae bacterium
ACGACGGTCGGGGCGCTCGTGGAACAGTATGAGAACAAGATCTGTGGGCCGGACGGTCAGCCAGGACAATGGCATTTAGAACGTTGGGCCCTGCCCACCTATTCCTTGTGCTACTTCGGCTCAGAACCTCCTGGTGGCCACCGGCATAAGGCCAAGTGGGACCTGCTCCTCCAAGAAATTAGGGACGGCTGGTCAGGACAGGAGGGGTTCGAGGGAGAAGAGCACCTCGAAGACTTTCACCACCACGAACTGACCGACGGCGGAAAAGACGACAACCACTTCGATCTGATCGAAACCACGGTCTCGCATCTCTTCCGGGAACCGAACGACACGCTCAACGGCCTGACCTACGGCCGGCTGCTCATGCGTCAATTGCGGAAGCTGGGCTGGTTTACTCCCAAGCCCCGCATCATCGTCGAAGTGGGCGGTGGACTCGGATACCTCGCCCATGAGTTGGGCAAGGAACTCCTGCCGTTTGAGAAGCAGACAATCCGATACATTTCCCTCGACATCACCCAGCCTTTCCTTGCGCTGCAAGTCTCCCGTGCCAGGGCTGGAGGCTGGGACGGCATCGGCACTCGTGCCAATGGCGAGCGGCTTCCCTTCAAAGACCACTCCGTTGATCTCGTCATCGACAACGAAAACATGGCCGACATGACGCCCGTGAAGTTGACCAGGAAAGAACTGCTCGAAGGAATAGGCGATAGGCCGCAACATCAAGAGGCGCTGGATTGGATCAGGCGAGTGCGGCTACCGCTAGGCCAGGACCTGCCGGAAGATGTGATCTTTAACCTCGGCCCCTTCCGATTCGTCGCAGAATTGTGGCGGGTGTTAAAGCCGGGCGGGAGAGCTTTTCTCACTGAGTTCGGGATCGAAGAAGGCTGGCCGGCGCCGGTCAAACTGCCGGGGCACACGGAGTACGAAGTTCAATACAGCCACCTACGCCAGGCCGCACGCTGGCTCGGCTTCCAGGAACGCTATCTCTCGCTGCCCCAGTTTCTCGCCATCAAGCCAGACAGCAAAGTGCTTTGCACCGGCGCGGCCTATACCATTCAGCGGTTCTGTCAGGCGATGAACAAGCCTTTCACTGTGCGAGCCTACACGGAGAAGGAATTGCAACAGGCTTTGGGAGACATGCTCTCAAAACTTCATGGCTGCCACTACCACGACGTGGCAGACCCCGCCTGGTTCGGCCTCCTCGACTTCAAAGTCTTGTTACTCGAAAAACCAGGCGGGGCTCCGAAAGCCAGCTTTTCGGAGAACAAAGGCTATCGGTGGTATTCGCAACGGTGAATAAGAAGCTGTCAGCCTTCATCAGTCAGCTATCAGCACAGATTCAGAATTGACCACTCAAAGCTGATGGCTGAGAGCTGATTGCTGTAGGCTGACTGCTAGTCGACGCGCACAAATGTTCCCCTTTATTTCTTTCCCACCAAGAAGCAGGTGCCCTTAGAGCCACGTCCCAAGAATCCAAAACTACGGATTCTTTGCACAGCGGAACCCCGTGCCGAAGCCCCGGAACGACGGCAAATGGGTCTCCCGATTCGCGGAGCGCATGTCAGTGATACCGTTGCTGCCCCAGGAGCCGCCACGGACCACTTTGTGTGAGCCCTTTCGCGGTCCTGCCGGGTTCTGCGGCGGGCTGAGTTGGTAATATTCCGGGTCATACCAATCGCTGACCCACTCCCAGACATTCCCGGCCATGTCATAGATGCCATAGGGGCTCACGCCCGCTTCAAACGTCCCCACCGGCGTCAATGCCGAATGGTTGCTCCAGACCTCTTTCCCCGAGTTTGCGTAAAACTTTGTCGGAGACTCATTCCCCCAGGGATAGACCCGGCCATCCGTCCCCCGCGCCGCTTTCTCCCACTCCGCCTCGGTTGCTAGGCGTTTGCCGGCCCATTTGCAGTAGGCCTCCGCTTCCGCCCAATCCACATTGGCGACTGGGCGATTCTGGTTCCCCGGTTTGTTCATGACCGCCCATTCCGGCGGGCTTTCATGATGTGTGGCATCTAAAAACCTAGCATAGGACGTTACCGTTACTTGGTGCTTATCCATGAAAAAGGCACTTACATAGACTTTGTGTATCGGTTGTTCATCTGGATCTCCTCCCAAACTCCCCATCATGAATTCTCCCGCCGGCACCAGTATCATCGACCGGTCTAGCAAAGGAACCGCCACCTTTTCCACGTTACTCCCTTTGTTCAACTTCTGAATTTTCTCTCGCAACTGCCGGTAGCGGACCTCTTGTTCGTCGTCGAGACCCAGCTTATTCATAATGTCCAGGGTGTCTTCGGCCTGGGCGAGCCTATCTGGTGAGACATTCGGCTCACTGATGACCTCCCTCTCTTCATCCAGCAAGCGCCAGACTTTCGCCTTGCGCCCCCGTTGTTTGGCTAAACTGGCCACCGGGGACTTCGCATCAAGCTCCAGCGAGGTCTCGTAATGCTCTTCCGCACAGGCCCAGGCTTTCAGGCCCCGGCAGGCATCGCCAAGATAGAAGTGCGCCATCGCATTCGCAGGGCTTTCTTGCAGGCCTGCTTCAAAGGCCGCCCGCGCCTCCTGGTACTTCTGTTGTTTCAGGAATTCGTAACCGGCAGTAAATTTTTTGGCACGATCATCAAAGAGCGCCGCAGCCATCGTCGGGTCAACATCAAGTCCGAGCACCACAACCAGAGCAAGAATCTTTCTCATACACTACCCCCTGTTCGGTAGAAGAGACGATTCCCCTTGTCCTCACATAGTCCGATAGGTGGGAAAACTATATACCTCGCCCATTAAAAACACAACCGCGCAGG
>DATIQH010000400.1:0-23527 GCA_035471155.1 Nitrospiraceae bacterium
AGCTCTTTGGCGATGAATACGAAGCCCTCGCCCAGAACGAGGAGCCAGAAAGTACGGAGCCGCAGCAGAATTTAGTCCATTTGTATCTTTAAATCGAGAAAACTTGAACCTGCAAACGTGTCCTGACTTTCAACCTTGATCCAGCCCCCGTGCAGATCGACGATACGATGTACCGCTGCCAGACCCAGCCCCGACCCTTCTTTCTTCGTTGTGAAAAACGGAAGAAAGATCTTGTCCAAATTCTGCCTCGGAATGCCTTCTCCTGTATCTTGAAATGCAATCTCGACCACATCGCCTTTTCGTCCGCCAGTATCAACGTGGCGGGAACTCGTTGAGATCGTCAACTGGCCTCCCTCCGGCATGGCTTCAAACGCATTGGTCGCCATATTCCAGAAGACCTGTCGGAGCTGATCTTGATCGACCAGGGCTATGAGCGCCCCAGTTGCCAGGGACGTGACGATTTTAATCTTGGAACGTGTTCGTGCTTCATGTTGAACGAGATCGAGCGTCTCGGCAAGTACTTTGTTGAGATCGTGCTCTGCAAGATCCAGCGCCGGTGGACGCGCATACTGGAGAAATTCGGTAATAATGTTGTCGAGCCTTGTGGCCTCTCGAATTGCAATATCCATCAACCGGCGGTCGGTTTCGTCTTCCATGGCATCTTTTCGAAGCATTTGCATCGCGCCGGCCAAGGCGCCAAGCGGATTCCGAATCTCATGGGCCATCCCTGCAGACATCTCACCTAAACTCGCCAGCCATTCCTTGCGCCGCATTTCCTCTTCGAGATCCCGAATCTGTGTCAGATCTTTGAACACACCGACCAGACCTGCCTGCTTTCCCTGCTCGTGCAACGGAGAAAGCGTCATGCCGAGGATCAGGCGATTGCCGTCAGCGCGCTTACATTCCACCTCGAATCGTGTCGTCGTTGACACGGCGCCGCTGAGCGGCTCGTCTGACTCTTGGTTCGGGTGCCAGTTGAAGACCTCGCGCCATGGCCGCCCGGCCACATGCGCGAGCGTATACCCGGTCGCTTCCTGTGCCGCCGGATTGAAGGAAGTGATGCACCCCGCGGCATCTGCCGTAAATACGCCGCTGCTGATGCTGTGGACGATATTTTCGTGAAAGGCTTGAAGGCGAGTGAGCCCTTGCTCTTTCTCACGCAAGGACTGATCAGCTTGCTGAAGCTGTTCGGTTAAGGCTCCGCCTAAAATCCCCACAACTAGAAGAGCGAGAGCATAGACGCCGAAGGTTTGAAATGTCTCCGGCATGGTCAGCCGACTCGGCGACAACCACCCCCACTCCCCAATCAAGCCATGCAATTGAATGTTCGTTAAAAGCCCGAACAGAATAATGCAGAAACAGGCGGCAAGAAGCCCCACCCGTCGGCGAGGAACGAGACTGGCCACTGCCACCGTCATGACATACAGTACCGCGAAAGGACTCTCGATCCCTCCTGTCCTGGCAACCAGCACCGTTTCAAGAAGAAAGTCGATCCCCACCTGCGCCCAGAAAAATATCGTGAGCGCCGCCGGCGTGGTAACCGCACGGAGCAGAACGGCGGAAGGGATGGTCAGAACGTATGTGGCAATGATCAAGGCGTAGAATGTTTCGATCCATCCGCCTTTCGCCGCTTGAAAGGTCAGAGATAGGCCGAGTATCAGGGTCACGAGGGTCATCCGAAGCCCCATGATCCAATACAGTCTTGTCCTGAAATCATTCATGATTGGAGAACCACTGGGCGAGAAAGAGGTCGAAGGGGTATGAAGAGAGATGAATCCTGTTCATTCTCTTCGGGTTCGAGGCCTCGCACTGCATAATCCCACAGGAGATGGAACGCGAGCAGTTTGGCCAGAGGGAAAGCTCCACGCCTTCACACTCAATACTAAATCCACCCCCATAAAACTAACGGACTGAACACCATACTCTACTCGATCGCAGCCGCCATTTTGAAGATCGGGAGGTACATCGCAATCACGATAAACCCAATCACAATTCCCAAGAACACCATCATCGCCGGCTCAAGCAGTGCCGTCAACGAGGCAACTGCCTGATCAACTTCATCTTCGTAAAAATCTGCAATCTTTCCCAGCATCGCGTCCAGCGCGCCGGTTGATTCACCGACGGCAATCATATGCGTGACCATCTTCGGAAAGACTCCGCTTGCTGCCAAGGGATCGGCGATGGTCTTTCCGCCGCTGATACTCACGCGAGCATTGAACAACGTCTCTTCGATAACCTTATTTCCGGAGGTCTTTGCGCAGATGGACATCCCGTCGAGTAATGGGACCCCACTGGAGAGCAACGTCCCAAGCGTGCGGGTGAACTTGGCAACCGAGGCTTTTCTGATTAAGTCTCCAACCACTGGCAATCTGAGAAGAAACTTATCGATAACCATACGCCCTTGAACGGTCCCATAGTATTTCTTAATACCAATACCGACCCCCACAATTGCCCCGAGAATGACATACCAGTAGTCTATAAAAAAGTTACTGCAGTCGATGACTATTTGCGTAGGGCCAGGCAAGCCCATTTTTCCGCCTGATAGCTCAAGAAACATCTTTGCGAAAATTGGAATGACAAAAATCATGAGCACCGTAATAACGACGACGGCAACTCCCATGATCGAAGCGGGATAGATCATGGCGGACTTGATCTGTCCTTTGAGCTTCATCGCTTTCTCGATGTATTTGGCGAGACGCGTCAAGATCGTATCGAGCAGGCCTCCCACCTCGCCCGCATGCACCAGGTTGACGTACAGATCGTCGAAGACTTTTGGGTGGCGGCGTAAGGCATCCGAAAAGGTCGAACCTGCCTCCACCTGAGTCTTCACTTCTCCGATTGTCTCCCGCAGTACTTTATTTTCAGACTGGGTCGAGAGGATCTCGAGACACTGCACCAAGGGGAGCCCCGCATTGATCATCGTGCCGAATTGTCGTGTGAATACAACCAAGTCTTTATCGGTAAGACCGGACCCCAAACTGATGTTGAATCCGCCCTTGCCACCATTTTTTTCTTCAAGGCTCGTGACGACGACGCTTTGCTTGCGGAGTTGGTCTACCGCCTCATCTCGGGTTTTCGCGCTCAGCTCGCCCTTCTTGACGGCACCCGATCTGGTTCGTCCGACATACGCAAAGGTAGCCATACGCAACACTCACCCTTCGATGTGGCCATCGCTCTGGCCGGTTATAGACCGATGGGAATACCTACCAGGCGAGTCTACTGGCCACTCCAAAACCTGTCAAACAAATGCACAATCTCTGCGCAGGGGTCGTACACGCAAGCTCAAGCAAAACAGCGCCTTAGCCGTTGATCGCGCTCGTGTGCCGAATACCTCTATAGAGATAATGCAACCCGGATAAGAGTGTGAAGGAGACCATACCGATTAAAAGAGGCAGGGTGAGGGTGAGATCGATGTGACGGGAACTGAGAAATATGACCATGACAACATAGGCCAGCTGGAGAAGCGTGGTGCCCTTGCCCAAGAAGGTGGGGGTAAGATCCACGCGAGAATCAGTAAAATGTGCCACCGCCGTTCCCAGCAACAGTATGACGTCCCGGCTGACCACAACGATGGTGACCCACAACGGAATCAAATGAATCATCGAAAGCGTGATGAACCCGGAAGTGAGAAGCAGCTTATCCGCCAGAGGATCCAGTACAGCCCCAAGCCGGGTATGCTGATTCTTCATACGGGCGATCGCCCCATCCAGCGCATCAGTAAGCCCCGCCACAATCAGAACGATGAGCGCGTGATTGAACTTCCCATAGATAAGCAACCCAATGTAGCAAGGGATCAGAAGAATGCGGAGGATGGTCAAGCTGTTGGGGATATTCATATCTTCAGTGTACAGGGGTCTACGGCAGCGGGGGGAGATGATAGAAAGGCGTTACACGGTTGTCAATGGCTTGCAGTCGGCCCGGTCCCACCCTATAATCAGCGGCGCTCAACTCTTTCTTGTGAGTGTCCCGGAGGCCGTGAATGAGTTCGCTCCCGCTGCTTTTCAAAAAAGAAGGGTTGGTTGAAAAGCACCAGGTTGAAGGGGTTGACCCAAGCGACCGGTATTTCAATCGTACAATCCTCGTCAACCGAACCGCCTCAGGCTACGCCGCGAAGGTGATGTATGAAGCCTTGAATGTCGAAGGACACTCACATCCGACCATCACCGCTGCGGTACAAGAACTCATCGAAGCAATGCAGCGATTCGGCTTCAGCAAATTGAGAACCCGCGCCAATTTCAAAGGCACGAAGTATCTCGCCGAAAAAGAAACCTGGCTCGACTACCAGGACCTAGCCTAGCCCAACGCTCACAGAGACACAAACTCCCGATATACCAGGTCGTGAATATACGGGCGGAAGGTTTTAATTTTCTCGTTCCTCCGGCTCGGATGTACTCGGTTGGATAACAAGACCACCTCCAGCTCGCGCAATGGATCAATCCACAGCGATGTCCCAGTATAGCCAAGATGCCCAAACGACTGCTCGGAAAAACTGGATCCCGATGAGGACGGCGCAGACGGAGTATCCCATCCCAATGCCCAACTCGATTGCGCGGCAGATTCTTGGCGGGTCGCAAACTGCCTGACCAGCTTCGCGTCCAGAATCGATTCTCTTCCGTGATAGCCGCGGAGCCAGGCTCCAGAGACAGCCAGCACCGATTCGGCAGTCCCGAATAGTCCTGCATGACCCGCGACACCACCCATCGCTGCGGCATTCTCGTCATGCACCTCTCCACATAAAAGTCGATTGCGCCGCTCATCCTGTTCGGTCGGAGCGATGCGTGATCCATCGACGAGTGGGCGTATGACATCGAGTTGCGCCCCCCATGTCGTAGGACAAAACATCATAGGGTCGGCCTGTAGCGGGTGCACAATCTCCTCTTGGCACCAGAGGTCCAACGCCATTCCACTCAGACGCTCCACCAGAAACCCCAGCAGCATGAATCCAAGATCGCTATAGATGCTTCTCTCGCCCCGCGTATAAATCAACGGTTCATCGCGAATCATCTTCAATACATGTTGCTTCATGGGCTGATTTCCGCCAGAAGGCTCTGGAACAACATCTTCTTGGTCGAGCCGTTCGTAAAAAGGTCGCCATCCTGGCAAGCCTGAACGATGCGCCAAGAGATCTCGCACTGTTGCCTGACCGATCGGAGTTTCTTCAAGTTCGGTTAAGACTCCTTGCACGGAGTCCTCAAGCATAACCTTGGCGCGCTGAATAAGAAGCAATACGGAGGTCGCGGTCACCAGCGGTTTCGTGAGAGAGGCGAGATCATAGATAGTGGTGGGTTGGACAGGAAGGCCCGGGGAGGTTGACGACAATCGCCCGGCAACCGCTACACATTGCAGCTCGCCACGCAACCGAACCGCCAACTGAGCGCCGGGAAACACACCGTCGTCGACGGCCGATTGAAGGGCCGCCTGAATGACGTCATTGGTAGCCATCGGCGGGATACCTGTCACAGATGGGAAAAACCACTGCGGTGGATGAGCCGCGCGAAACAATCTACAGAACGCATGAGCAGGCGAGAATCAGCCACTTCGGGCACATTATAATGTTGGGCTCGACTCTCCTTCGAGCTTCTCTTCCGATGCGGTCGCCGCGTCATGGAACGCTTCCTGTTCTTCCACCTCCAACATGCGCTCGAACATCCGCAACGACGCGCGCAACCGTTCAACCATGAGCAATCGCTGTTTCTGGAGCGACGAGAGATCTCGCTGCGTATCGGTCAGCTCGACCCTGGCCTGACGAATCAACTCACCGGCCTTTAATTCAGCCTCCTTGATGACGAGATCCGCCTCACGTTGAGCGTTTTGCTTCACATCCTCTGCGAGCGATTGGGCCGATAAAAGCGTGCTCGACAATGTCGCTTCTGTCCGCTTCAGCTCAGCGAGCTGCTGCTCCAGAAACATGATCTTTTCTCGCTGAACCGCATGGTCTCGATTTAACGATTCGACCGTCTGCGCCAGTTCTTCGAGAAAGCGATTAACCTCTTCCTTATCGTACCCGCGAAAGTTGACCCTGAACACCATTTGCTGGATATCAAGCGGTGTAATTCTCATGGCATCCCCCATGGTCATCTCAATTCATCCTCATAGCGAATTCCTTCAGCGACTGCACAACCGCGATTTGCAGGAAGGTAATGATCAGGATCGCGACGATTGGCGACAGATCCATTCCTATCCGCACCCCAATCATTCGTCGAATTGGCGCCAGAACCGGTTCGGTCGCGCGATTGAGAAATTGGACGATTGGGTTCCATGGATCCGGGTTAACCCATGAGATCAGAGCACGAGCGATGATCACCCACATATAGAGCCATAACACATAGTCAAGGATAGTCGCCACCGCCGTCAGAGCATTGCCCGCGACAAACATCAGCGCCCCAACTCTTTCGATCGTATGGTGGCCGCTTCGACCGCCGCCATCAAGGTAGCACGAAATCCCCCCTGTTCAAGTTGGTGAAGCCCGGCGATGGTCGTGCCTCCTGGAGATGCCACCCGATCTTTCAATTGAGCGGGGTGCACTCCTGATTCCAGCACCAAGCGAGCCGCTCCGAGCACCGTCTGGGCGGCAAGAAGTTCGGCAGTCTGCCGCGGCAAACCCATCATGACCCCACCATCCGCCAACGCCTCGATAGCCTGGAATATATAGGCCGGCCCACTGCCGCTCAGACCGGTCACCGCATCCATCAATCGTTCTTCAACCAGCACCACCAGCCCGACAGCTTCGAATACCTTTCGAATAAGCTGGACGTCATCGTCGGAAACCCCCGTACCCGTGGCAAGAGCGGTCATACCTTCACGAATCAACGCCGGAGTATTCGGCATCGCACGAATCACTCTCGTCGCGCCGCCGGTCTGCTCCGCGATGGTCCGAATCGTCGCTCCTGCCACAATAGAGACCACAAGAGCATGGGCCAGAGTAGAGCCGCACTCACTCAGCACAGCGGGCAGCGTCTGAGGCTTCACTGCCAGGACGACCACATCAGCCCAGGCAACCGCGTCACGGTTGGCAGAGCCGACCAGAATACCGAACTGGCTTTTTAAGCGATCCCGCCGCTCGGGAACGGGATCCGTCGCCCATATCGACTCGGCAAGACACACCGGTCCTGAAAGGAGACCGCCGATCATGGCCTCAGCCATCTGGCCACCTCCGATGAATGCGATCTTATTCGTGATCAATGGACTACGCACGTCAAGCTCCAAGAATAGCTGACCTCAGCCGTATGCCAGATCGGCTAGAAAACGAACAGGGGACTTTTCACCGGCTGAAACCTCCGGCCGGTAGAGCCTGCTATCGGATCATTCACAATCCTAGCGCAGTCTCTCAGAAATTTTAAAATATTGTACAGAAATCGCCAAGCAAATGTCAGCGTACAGACCGGGCCACCGCTTATCGGTAAGGGAGCAGGGTAATCCCGCTCACCATCGTCCCATTCACCCGGCCTTCCCGCCGATAGGAGTAAAAGAGCCGATCATGGCAGATCGTACACAAGTTCACCGTCGAAACAGATGGTGCAAACACACCCTCCCCTTCCACTTGTCGACGGATCAAGGCCTTCAGATCCAGCCGAGCCTTATGTCCCCGGTAGTCATGCACAACCGACTCCCAATCAGGCAGGCCAATTCGGAGCCGGTCAAGCACCGGATCGTCCACCTCATAGCAACAAGAGCCGGCCGAAGGTCCAATGCTGACTCGCAGATCCGTCCGCGCCGATCCGAATCGGTTCGCCATCAGCGCGAAGGTCTTCGACACAATCCCAGCCACAGCGCCCCTCCAACCGGCATGAATCGCCGCCACGATGCGCCTGCGTGGATCATGCACGAGCACGGGAACACAATCCGCCGTACGCACCGCTACCGTCACGCCGGGTTGATCAGTCACCAGCGCGTCCCATCCGTTGGAAAACTGATCCGACTCGGTGAGTGGACGGTCTAGGACCAAGGCATCAGTCCCATGCACCTGCTTGACGGACAGCAACCATCCACGATCTTGCAATTCGGACTGGCGAACGGGCACCCCGACGTCGAATGCCAACGAGTCTGCATGGCTGCGCGTGCCAAAGAAATGTCGAACACCGTCGCGCGCGGACGCGAAGGCGGGAACCGTAATGACCGCTGCCTTCATGGCCATACTCCGCTAAAAAGACTCTTGACTACAGCCCTGCCGGCTTAGTCAACCTGCTTGCGCAAGAACGTCGGCACATCCCATTCATCATCAGTGACCGCCGTGTTTCGCTCCATTGAATCTCTTCCATCCCCCATCCGCCGCAAGTAGGTCGGGCGATCGAGATCTTTGAAGGGCCGCTCCGCATACGATCGCTCCCCCATCGTCTGGCTGGCGCCGGCCATCGCCGCCTGTTGCCCGTTGCGGGAGGTCCGAGCCGCAGCCACGGGAATCGGAGTAGGCTGATCCTCCCGTTCGAATCCAGTGGCAATGACCGTCACAACCAGGTCGTCACCCATATCGGGATTGATGACCTGTCCGACAATGATATTGGCTTCAGGATCGGCTGTCTGCTGAATAATTGTGGCCGCCTCCTCGATCTCATGCAGCGACATGTTGGGCCCGCCGGTGATATTCAACAACACACCTCGCGCGCCCTCGACACTGCCTTCCTCCAACAACGGACTGCAAATCGCCTTTTGCGCCGCTTCGATCGCCCGATTCGTTCCGCGCGCCACACCCATCCCCATCACGGCGCGACCCGTATGCGACATCACGGTGCGGACATCGGCAAAATCCACATTCACATGGCCGGTGGTCGTAATCACGTCCGCAATTCCTTGAATAGCCTGCCGCAGCACGTCATCGGCCACCTTGAACGCTTCGAGCAACGGCGTCGCTTTGTCGACAATGCCGAGCAATCGCTGATTCGGGATCACGAGCAAGGTATCCACATGGCGGCGGAGATCGCGAATCCCTTCATCCGCATGGACCATCCGCCGATGCCCTTCGTAGGAAAACGGCTTCGTCACGACCCCAACCGTCAAGATACCGAGTTCGCGCGCGATGCTCGCCACGATCGGCGCGGCGCCCGTCCCTGTTCCGCCGCCCATCCCCGCAGTCACGAACACCATGTCGGCGCCCTCAAGACATTCCCGAATCTGATCTTTACTTTCCAGCGCTGAATCCTTTCCGACTTCCGGTTTCGCTCCGGCGCCGAGTCCCCTGGTCCGTTCAGGGCCCAGTTGAACCTTGTACGACGCCCGCGACCGATCCAGGGCCTGCAGATCGGTATTTGCCGCGATGAAATCGACCCGCGCCAACCCGGACGTAATCATAGTGTTCAAGGCGTTGCATCCGGCGCCACCGACACCGATCACTTTGATCCGAACGGGGGACACGACATCTTCTTCAAATGAAAACATCAGGACACCTCCCTTATTGTTAAATCCGCGTGACGTCCATCCGCCTCGCGCATCGGTTAAAAGAACTCGAACATCCAGGACTTCATCCGATCGAATACCTTATTCAACGGCCGTCCGTTGCGCATACCAGCCGTAACCATCTCTTCAAGATGGTGCCGGGCATGAAGCAGCAGACCGACCCCCGTGGCATGTATGGGATTACTGACGATGTCGCGAAGCCCTCCGACCCCACTGGGTGCGCCACGGCGTGCCGGCAGATTCAAGACCTGCTCCGCCGCATCGGGCATCCCTTCCAACAGCGAGGTGCCTCCTGTAATCACCACCCCCGCCCCCACCATACCCTCGTAGCCGGCGCGCGTAATTTCCCGACGAACCAGCTCGAATATTTCTTCGACCCGAGGCTCAAGAATCTCGGCAAGGTCACGGCGCGAGAACGTCCGCGCGGGACGGTCTCCAACCGACGGGACCTCCACCGTTTCATGGCCCTGCACCAACCCTGTTCGAGCGATCCCGCGATGCAGTTTGATCTTCTCGGCTTCGGTCTGAGAGGTCAGCAACCCGATGGCGAGATCCTTCGTCAAATTCTGTCCACCGATCGGCAACACGGCAGAATGCCTGATGCTCCCGTCGAGGAAGATCGCGAGATCGGTCGTCCCGCCACCGAGATCGACCATGACGACCCCCAGATCGCGCTCTTCCTGGCTGAGGACAGCCTCGCTGGAAGCCAACGGCTGCAACACCATGTCCACCACATCGAGCCCTGCGCGATTCACACACTTGATGATGTTCTGCGCGGACGTCACGGCGCCGGTGATCACGTGCACGTTGACTTCAAGACGGTTCCCGGACAGGCCCAACGGCTCCCGAACCCCCTCTTGCCCGTCCACCATAAATTCGCGAGGCAGCACATGAAGAATCCGCCGTTCATGGGGAATGACCGCCAGAGTCCGGGCGCTTTCGATCGCGCGGTGGATGTCTTCCCGCGTCACTTCTGCCTTTTTGAGCGCCACAACTCCCTTGCAGTTCTCCGCGGAGATGTGACTCCCGGCGATCCCGGTATAAACGGAATTGATCTGTACCGCCGCCATCAGCTCGGCTTCCTCGACCGCCTTCTTGATCGATTCCACGGTACTCTCGATATCGACCACGACGCCTTTGCGGAGCCCCCGCGACGGGCTGGATCCGACCCCGATAATATTGAGCATCCCCTCGTCGGTGACTTCCGACACGATGGCGCAGATCTTCGTGGTCCCGATGTCCAACCCCACAAGAATCTGATCACGCTTCGGCACGGCTCTCACGCCCTTTCCCGCACAATGACACGGTTGTCATAACGCAGATCGATCTCGCTCACCGCGCGCTTTCGATCGTCGGACGATGCAGTTCTGAATGATGGATTCACTTTTCTGAACCGTTCCCACTGGTCAACCAGGGAATCGCCGCCAAACTGGAACCGCACCCCATTGACTGACGCCACGACGTTCGAGAACTTGGTGAGGTCGATTTCAACCCGTCCCTCGAGGGTATTGGCCATGAGCTTGGCCAACACCAACCCGGACTGAATTGCGTTGCGGAGGCCCGGTTCTCCACGCTGAAGGGCTTGAGGGTCCAGTCCGACCAACAACGGCAGCGTCTGGTCATCCTGCTTGCCCAACTTGGCAAGGAGGTATCCGTTCTCATCGCTCAACCAATGGTCCGCGCCAGTCCGGATAATGGCGACCGGCGTACGCTCCACGACAGTGACATGCAACAGATGCAGCGGCTTGAGTTCGACCGTCGCTTCCTTGATCCATGCATGCGTTCGCACTCGCTCGGCAAGAAACGATGTGCTGACCTGATGGAGCCCCATTCCAGGCTTCAAGACGAGTCGCTCCAACACTTCCGGTTTCGTGACGTGGTGAATCCCCTCAACCTCGACCTCGCGGATTTCCAGCCAACTCTGAAGAACCGGTCCCATCTCTTGCGCAGCAATAGGCAGCCCCCAAACCAACACCGCAAGCCCGACAATCCATCGCCCTACACGCAGAACGAGCCGGCTTCGTGAGAGCAATCGCTCCCGATAGGCCTGTTGGCGCTGACCCGAGAGCTGGCTGGCACGAACGCCCCTCCATTGGTTCAACCGTGGACCGATTGGAGGCGCCGATCGCTTCCGCACAAGCACCTTCATGGTCTCTTCCCTTCCCCTGACACAGAGGCTAAGCGGGCCGCGCGAACGATTGCGGACTCGAGAATTCGTTCGGTCAGCTCGTCATAGCCGATCTCGGCGCGGGCCGCTGCCATCGGCAGTAAGCTCGTTTCCGTCATACCCGGCGCCGTATTGATCTCCAACACAACAGGACGCCCACGCGGGGTGATACGGAAATCGACCCGGGCAGCGCCTTCACAGCCCAGCGCCTCATAGGTGCGTAGCGCCAACGTCCGAATCTGCCGGGTCACCGTTGCAGTCAAAGGCGCAGGACAGAGATACTGCGTTTTCCCCTTTTCATACTTCGCTGCAAAATCGTAGAAACCATTCGGCGCAACAATTTCCACGGCCGGGAGCGCCAATGGAGAAACATTGTGTCCCCCGATGATCGACACCGTAACCTCATGCCCGGGAATGTAGGCCTCAACCATCGCATCTGTGTCATAGCGATGGGCCAAGGCCAGGGCATCGCGCCACTGTGCCGGCTTGCGCACGATCGTGACGCCGATCGTGGACCCTTGCGACGCAGGCTTCACCACAACGGGCCAACGCAGTTTCGCCTTCCGCAACAGCATGGCGCTGGAAACCTTCTCCCCGCGCTTCACAACTGTGCCGGCCGGAACAGGAATGCGCGCTGAAGCCAACAACGTTTTCGTGGTGACTTTATGCATGCTGATCGCGCTGGCCTGGATGCCGGATCCGGTGTAGGAAACTCCCAGGGTTTCCAGGAATCCTTGAATCGCGCCATCTTCACCGCCTGGTCCATGCAATGCGAGAAACACCAGGCCGATCTTCTGGTCGCGCAGATCCTGAGCGAGCGTCGGCCCGACATCGATGGCCACCGCGTCGTAACCGCGACGGACCAACGACCGATGGACCGCAGCGCCCGTCCGAAGCGACACCTCGCGCTCAGCCGATTGTCCACCCATCAGCACCCCGATGCGGGCGCGGGTCAGAAGGGGTCTCTCTGTCGGACGAGACTCGCTCATGCCGCTACCTACTTCCTACGATTTTGAGTTCGAGGCCTAACCGCATTCCTGTTCGACGGTGAATCGCGCTGCGGACCTTCCCAATTAGTGCAATCACATCCCCCGCACTCGCCTGCCCCCGGTTGACCATAAAGTTGGCATGCTTCATTGAGACCTCTGCATCGCCGATACGCGCGCCCTTGAGGCCGACTGCCTCGATCAGCCGGCCGGCAGAATCGTTCGGAGGATTCTTGAACACGCAACCCGCGCTCGGCATCGCGAGCGGTTGCGTGTCTCGTCGATAGTGGAGGTAGTCTTTGACTACTCGCCCGATCTCCGACCGGACTCCTTGTTTCAATTGGAGCCACACCCCCACGACGATGCCGCGCGGCAGCAGGGCCCGTCGATACTCGAACTTCACCTGAGCGGCATCGAGATCCACGATGTGGCCTGTCATATTCACCAAACGAAGGGCCTTCATCGAATCCTTCATTTCCCCGAGCTTTGTCCCGGCGTTCATCACGACACAGCCGGCCACAGTCCCGGGAATGCCCGCCGCCCATTCCAACCCCGCAAGGGAGTGGCGGATGGCATACCCAATCAACGTCGGCATGCCGACGCCTCCTTCGGCATAGAGAACCGATCCAGATTCTTCCTTGATCCCTCGCAACCGAGCCAGGCTGACCACGATGCCACGGATTCCCCCGTCACGAATAAGCAGGTTTGTCCCACCCAGGACAAACAACGGAATCTTGCGCGCATGAGCCTGCCGGACCACCAGACAGACATCCTCAACATCAGCCGGCTCAACCACGACATCCGCCGGCCCTCCAATCTTGAATGAGGTGTATTCCCGCAACGGAGCACGAAAGGATGTGGATCCCCGGATCCCTGCCACCGCAGCCCGCACATCAGATTGCGTAAACCGCGCACGCGCTTTCCCTGCTGTTGTGACATGCCCGCCACCTCGCTTCATGGCATCATGCAATGGGAGTCAATCGGGCCAACAACCCAAGACCCGTCTTCCAAATATCACCCGCCCCTAATGTAAGGACGAGATCTCCCGATTTCAGATGGGGCAACACCTGATCCACCAACTGCTCTTTGTGTTCAACAAAGGTCACGGCTGAATGGCCGGACGCGCGAACAATGTCGGCCAACTTAGCTCCGGACACCCCGGGAATCGGTTGCTCCCCTGCCGCGTAGATATCCGCCAGGAACAAGACGTCTGATTGATCGAACGCCTTCGCAAAATCTTCCAGCAAGTCTCGTGTCCTGGTGTAGCGATGCGGTTGAAACAGCACCACTAACCGCCGATCACTCCACCCCTGTTTCGCGGCAGCCAGGGTGGCCTTGATCTCGGTCGGATGATGCCCGTAATCGTCCACGACCATGATCCCGCTCGCTTCCCCTCGCAGATGGAAACGACGCTCGACCCCGGCATAGGCCGCCAGCGCTTTCCTGATGAGATCCACCGGCACATCCAATTCGATGCCGATCGCGATGGCCACGAGCGCATTGGAAACATTGTGCCGGCCGGGGACCGCCAGGCGGAACGGGCCCAAATTACGCCCACGGAACTGCGCTCGAAACTCGGCGCCCCATTGATTGAGGTTAATCTCTGTCGCAAAGAAGTCCGGCGTGACTCCCTCATGCTCACGAAGGCCGTAGGTCTGGTAGCGTTTCACGATGCTCGGGAAAAGCGCCCGGAGCCGATCGTCGTCGGCACACAAGACGGCCAACCCATAAAACGGCACCTTATTGATAAACTCGAGGAAGCTCTCGTTGATGCGTTCCATGCTGCCGTAGTGATCGAGATGTTCTCTGTCGAGATTCGTGACCGCGGCGATGGTCGGGGACAGACGGAGAAACGACCCATCGCTCTCATCGGCTTCCGCCACGAGGAACTCACCCCGTCCAAGGCGGGCATGACTCCCCAGTGCGTTTACTTTCCCCCCAATTACCATCGTCGGATCCAACCCACCCTGCGCCAGCACATTGGCGACCATCGACGTCGTTGTAGTTTTTCCATGAGCGCCTGCGATAGCGACTCCGAATTTCAGCCGCATCAACTCCGCGAGCATCTCCGCCCGAGGAATCACGGGAATCTGCTTCGCCTTGGCCACCACAACCTCGGGGTTCTGCGCCGATACAGCGGAGGAGATGACGACTACTTGAGCCTCCCCTACATTCGATTCCTGATGGCCGATAAAAATGCGCCCGCCGAGTTCTTCCAATCTCCGCGTCGTATCGGAGGCCTGCAAATCCGAGCCCGTCACTTTGTAGCCCAGCGTCAGCAGCACCTCGGCGATGCCGCTCATCCCGGACCCCCCGATTCCGACTAAATGAATCTGTTGCGTTTTGCGAAACATCGGTGCGCGCCTTACTCCACCCACCGGTGGATACAACTGTGGTCCCTGTCCACGTTGCCCGATGACATTAGCTTCCTGCCGCTCCAACAGACCGGTTGGCATCATGATGTCCTCCCATGAGTGCGTAACATTCGCGGACGATGACCTCGGCCGCATCGATTCGCCGCAGAGATAGACTGGCCTCACCCATTGCGCGCAATCGCTCAGGATTTCCGAGAATGCCCGCCACTGTGCGGGCCAACAGGGCGCCGGTGATCTCAGATTGCGGAAGCAGCACAGCGGCCCCGGCTGCCTCCATCACCTTGGCATTCCGTGTCTGGTGGTCGTAGATGGCGGACGGCAACGGAATGAGGATGGCCGGCTTTCCGCAAGCCGTAAGTTCCGCCACCGTCATGGCCCCGGCTCTCGCGACCACGAGATCCGCCTGCCGTAATGCGGCTGGCATGTCATAGATAAACGGCATGACCTGCGACTCGACGCCGGCGAGACGATAGGCTTCGGCCACCCGCGCATGATCGGACTCGCCGGTCTGGTGGGTCACGGTGACGTGCGGCAGCAGCGTCATGAGTTCAGGGAGTCCTTCCATCAGCGCTTCATTCATCGCCCTTGCCCCCTGGCTCCCCCCGAAAATCAGCACATGTGGCGGGCCTGACTTCTTCCGGCTCTGTTCAAAACCTTCCAGGAACGCCTTGCGAATCGGAGTTCCCACCACGCGAACCTTGGAGCGATCGAACGAATCAGCCGCCGACTCGAAAGCGAGAAACACGCGCTGAGCGAACCGACCTACCGCCTTGTTCGCCATGCCGGGATTGGCATTCGGCTCAAGGATCACACGCGCTACTCCGGCCAACGCCGCCGCAAGCAACATCATTGGACTCGTATATCCGCCAACTCCGATCACAAGATCCGCTCGTCTCGCTCGCAGAATTCCCAGGCACTGCCATAAACTGACGGGCATGGCGCACAAGCCTGTCAACGCCCCGAACAGCCCCTTGCCCATCACCGGCTTGGCGCTGATCAACGCCAATTCGAACCCCTCGTGTGCCAGGACCTTCGACTCAAGCCCGCGGGCCGTCCCTACGAAGAGAATCTTGGCCCCGGAATCGCGCCGGAGAAACTCTCGCGCCAACGCCACAGCCGGATAGAGATGGCCGCCAGTTCCTCCTGCTGCGATGACAATCGTCATCCGTGATCCAACCCATCGCGTCCACCGCGAGACCCGCCGGCATGCCGGTCGCGAGAAATACTGAGCAAGATCCCCACACCGATCAGACTGACCACCAACGATGACCCCCCGTAGCTCACGAACGGCAAAGTGAGCCCTTTCGTCGGCAAGAGCCCTGTCACCACCGCGGCATTCACCAACGCCTGGCCGCCGATCAACAGGGTAATGCCCATACCCAGATAGCGACCGAACGGCATCCGCGCACGCGCGGCGATCTGAAATCCTCGCCAGACAAAAAACGCAAATAACAGGACGATCGCGGCGGTGCCGACGAGCCCCAGCTCTTCGCCGACCAGTGCCAAGACAAAATCTGTGTGCGCTTCCGGGAGGAAGTAGAGCTTTTGTTTGCCCTCGCCCAATCCCACTCCCAATGGACCGCCGCTGCCGAAGGACAAGAAGGATTGCGTGATTTGGAATCCGCTGTCCGACGCATCCTTCCATGGAGCCAAAAACGTCATAAGCCGTTGGCGGCGATAACTGGAACCAAGGACCAGCGCGAGCACGACCGGAATCGCGCAGAGTCCTAAGGCCAAGAGATGTGAGAGGCGCGCCCCGGCGAGAAAACACATCCCGACAGTGACCAACCCAAGCACCACGACTGTCCCAAGATCTGGCTCCAGCAACACCAGCCCGCCCAGGATTCCGATCACGATCAGGGCCGGCAGAAGCCCTTCGCGAAACAACGCGATCTTGTCCCCTTTCTTGGTCAGGTAGGCCGCCAGATAGATGACTGCGACGAGCTTGACCATTTCTGCCGGCTGCACCGAGATGAATCCAAACCGCAACCAACGCCGCGCTCCCTTGGCCGCTACACCGAGCGACGGCATCAGCACCATCACGAGCAGGAGCAACATGCAGGCCAACATCGGAATAGCGAATTTTTTCCAGAACGTGTAATCGATGCGCGATGCGAGATGCATCAACAGCAAGCCGAATCCAAGCCAGGCGATTTGCCGCTTCAGAAAAAACCCGGGATCCTGAAACCTGTTGCCCGCCACGATGGCGCTCGCGCTGAACACCATGACGAGTCCCACCAACGCCAGGATCATGGTGACCGCTAGGAGCGTGTGGTCCGCCGCTACCCGTTGCTTGCCCGACCGTTGACTGGTCTGGGACCATGGGAGCGCCAGAGTCCCCGCTGATCGATGCGCCATTGCTCAGAGCCGCCCCTCCCTCGCTGTGCACGTCACGCCGGTAAGGCATGAACTAATGCCTTGAATTGACGACCACGGTCTTGATAGTCCGCAAACATGTCGAAGCTGGCACAGGCCGGAGACAACAACACGACGTCGCCCGGCGAGGCCTCCTGCGCGGCTACATCCACGGCTTCCCGCAAGGTGGCCACCTCCGTCATCGTGGCGACACTCCCCCAAGCCTGCCGCAACAGCGGCGCCGCTTCCCCGATCAGAATCACGCGCGTGACGCGCCGACTGACCGCCTGAGTCAGTCGCGAAAAGTCGCCTCCCTTATCCCGCCCGCCGGCAATGAGCCAAATCGGTTGATCGATACTCTCCAGCGCCTTGAGGGTGGCATCGACGTTCGTACCCTTCGAATCATTCACAAATCGGACCCCCCGACGCTCACGGACGATCTCAAGGGCATGTTCGAGTCCAGGAAACGTCGTGAGGACACGGCGGATGGCGTCGAGAGGACAACCACACAGCACAGCATAGGTTGCCGCCGCCATCACGTTCTCCACGTTGTGGTTGCCGATGATACGGATCTCGCTTCGATGACAAATCTCCTGCCGTACTCCGGTGACCGTCGTCACGATCCGATCGTCCTCGATGTAGGTTCCTCCATACACATCGGGGTCGATTGCCGACGAGGTCGTAAACCCCAGGGCCTTTGCACGAACTCGATGTCGCAGCGCGGTCACACGATCATCGTCCAAGTTGAACAGGGCGTAATCATCCGCAGTTTGATTCTCAAAGATCCGTTGTTTCGCCGCAATGTATTCATCCAGCGACTCGTACCGGTCCTGGTGATCCACCGTCACATTGAGCAAGGTGGAAATCCAGGGACGGAATCGATCGATCGTTTCAAGTTGAAAACTGGAGACCTCGACAACGAGATAATCGTACGGGTTCGGCTTTCCTGACTGGCCGGCGCGAAGGTCTTCCACCGCTGCTTCGCTCAATGCGGTGCCCAAATTGCCACCGACAAACGCCCGCTTGCCGCTCTCAGCGAGAAACTGACCGATCAGAGTCACCGTCGTGCTCTTCCCATTCGTGCCCGTGACGGCAAGGAGCGGGCTTCGCAAGAATTGCGAGGCGAGCTCCAATTCGCTGATCACCTTCACGCCACGCCGACGCACCGCTTCAAGCGGAGCCAGCCGATAAGGCACTCCAGGGCTGATTACCACCAGATCGGCCTCCTCGAGCGAAGATTCGTACCGCGCTCCGACGGTCACACCGACATGATCGCGATCGATGGCCCCGAGGGCCGATGTCAGTTCCGTCGATTCTTTCCGATCGGCGACCGTGACATGCGCTCCCGCCGCCTGGAGCAACCGGCTAGCCGCCACACCGCTTCTGGCAAGCCCCATGACTGTGACACGCGCCCCCGCAAGATCCACAGCCGCTTCTCCCACCATTCATCACCGTAGTTTCAGAGTACTCAGGCTCAACAAGGCCAACAGGATGGCGATAATCCACAGCCGCACCACGACCTTGGGTTCCTCCCATCCTTTCATCTCAAAGTGATGGTGGATAGGCGCCATGAGAAAAATGCGTTTCCCGCGCGCCTTGAACGAGACCACTTGAAAAATGACCGAGACTGCTTCAATCACGAACACGCCGCCGACCATCAACAACAACAGCTCATGCTTGCTGATCACCGCAACCGTGCCCAGCGCCGCGCCCAAAGGAAGCGAGCCCACATCCCCCATGAACACGGAAGCCGGATAGGTATTGAACCACAGGAACCCCAGACTTGCCCCCAGAATGGCAGCCGTGAATACCGCGAGCTCCCCTGCGCCTTCGATGTGCGGAATGAGCAGATAGTCCGACATGAGTCGATGGCCCGTGACATAGGCGACGATCGTGTAGGCCATCGCCGCGATCATGACAGGCCCGATCGCAAGCCCATCGAGCCCGTCGGTCAGATTCACGGCATTGGAGCTCCCGACGATCACGATGACGGCAAAAGCGACATAGAACCAGCCGAGATCCGGGACAATATTCTTGAAAAACGGGATGCTGAGCTTGGTCGTATAGCCGGGCAGGAAATAAAGAATCAGCGCGATCGTCAAGGCCACCGCCACCTGCGCCGTGAATTTCTGTCCCGGCGACAACCCCTTCGATTGGGCCTTGATAAATTTCAGATAGTCGTCGGCAAATCCGATCGCCCCAAATCCCAACGTAGCGCCGAGCACCAGCCAGACATACGGTTTCGCAATATCGGCCCAGAGGAGCGTGGAGAGGACCACTGCGAAGAGGATGAGAATCCCACCCATGGTGGGCGTGCCGCTCTTCGCCAGATGACTTTTGGGGCCGTCGTCGCGAATCTGCTGGCCCAGCTTGATCTCTTGCAACTTCCTGATCACCCAGGGGGCCAGGACAAAGGCGATCAAAAACGCGGTCACTGCTCCATAGATGATCCGGAAGCTCAAATACCGAAAGACGTTCAGGAATGAATACTCTGTATGAAATGGATACAGCCAGTTGTAGAGCATGCGGTCTTTACCTTAAACCTGACTCGGCCCGTTTGGCCGACTCTTGAGTCGGATCGACGTCGCCTCTTATGACGCCTGCTTGATGACCGTCCTCATCCCCGTCAGAGCCTGTACAACCTGCTCCATTTTCATGCCGCGAGAGGCCTTCACCAACACGACGTCACCTTGCTGCACAATCCTCTTGAGGTGATCGGCCGCCGCAACCGCATCGACCACTTCATCGATCTGCGAACCTGCCATTCCACCCTGCCGGGCTCCTTCCGCAATATCCCGACCCAACGTCCCGCAGACGATCAGTCGCGACAGCCCCTGTGGGGCAAGAAACTGCCCAACGTCCCGATGCAGCCGGCCTGTTTCAGGACCGAGTTCGAGCATGTCTCCCAGCACGGCAATCCGTTTGCGCGCGGGACTCCACTGGGCCAGTAATTGGATCGCCGCCTTCATCGACGCAGGGTTGGCGTTATAGCAATCGTTGATGATGTGGACACCATGATGCGTGACCACCTGAGACCGCATCGCGGCAGGACGAAACCGGCTCAGCCCTTGAGCAATCATCGAGCCGGAGAGGCTCAAGGCGGCGCCCACCGCCGCAGCGGCGAGCGCGTTGGTGACATTGTGGGCCCCATGCACCTTGATTCGAACGGTCGTGGGGCGGATTTTTCCAGGGAGGTGCAGGCGAAAGGTCGTGCCATGCCGCGCATCGGACGTGACCCCGCTCGCTCGGACATCAGCCATTTCTGAGAATCCGAAGGACATCACGCGGCATTGCGCGCGCGCGGCGAGATAGTCAAAAAATGGATCGTCCGCATTCAAAATGGCCATGCCATCGGACGGAAGTTGGTCCAGCAATTCCGCCTTGGCCTGCGCCGAGCCTTCCATGCTTCCGAAGAACTCGAGGTGATCGGGCCCGATATTGGTAATCACCCCGATCGTAGGCCTGACAATCTCACAGAGCCTGGTTGTCTGCCCCTGCTGATCCACCCCCATCTCAATCACAGCTGCTTGATGACGCGCCGTGAGCCGAAACAGGGTAGCGGGCACACCGATCCGATTGTTGAAGTTCCCCTCGGTCTTTAACACTGACCATCGTTGAGCCAACACCGCCGCCACCATCTCTTTCGTCGTCGTCTTGCCGTTGCTCCCGGTCACTGCCACCACGGGAATATCGAATCGGCTGCGATAATGTGTCGCTAATTGCTGATACGCGAACAGCGGATCACGCACTCCGAAGAGAAAGGGTGCGGCTCGCCCATCGATCCGGCGTACCGCTGCGGAACTTGGAGGAAGGCGGTATTCATCATGAACGATGGCTCCGGCTGCCCCCTGTGCAAGTACGTCCGGCACAAACTCATGGCCGTCGAATCGCTCGCCTCTGAGCGCGACAAAGAGATCACCACGGCGAACCGATCGGGAGTCCGTGCTGATCTGTCTGATCCGGCGCTTCCCCGATAACGAGCCCTGCCCCGCGAGAACTTTCACGCTGATGACTTCTCGCAACTCTTCGACCGTAAACAGTCCCATTGACTCCTCGCCTTGCGCAGCCTCAGCCACGGTCTGGACTCTCACGCGCAATCCCGCAATTGCTGAATGGCCTCGCGAGCCACCTCACGGTCGTCAAAATGAAACTTCTTGGTGCCGATGATTTGATAGTCCTCGTGTCCCTTGCCGGCAATGAGCACCATATCCCCTCGGCGCGCCTCTCGAATGGCAAGACCGATGGCCTCACGACGATCCGGCACCAAGTGATACTGCACGTGATTGCGGCGCGTTAACGCTTCGCGCACACCGATTTCAACTTCATGAAGAATCGCCATCGGATCCTCGGTTCGAGGATTATCGGACGTTAAGATGACCACGTCGCTGTATTCCACGGCAGCGCGCCCCATCTTGGGCCGCTTCCCTCGATCCCTATCGCCACCGCAGCCGAACACGGTAATGATTCGATCGGTCTTTAATGCTTGGGCAGCGGTCAGCAGACGGAGAAGCGCATCTTCCGTATGGGCATAATCGACGACCACGCTAAAATCTTGCCCGGAGGAGATCCGCTCGAAGCGACCGGGAACATTGGTAATCTGGGCTGCTGCTTCGCAGATCTGATCGGCCGTCGCTCCATCGTGTAGCGCCACCCCGATCGCCCCCAGCAAGTTATAAACGTTGTGCTCCCCAACCAGCCGGCTCTCGACGGGAAACGTTCCCATCGGCGTTGCCGCGGTAAATGTGGTCCCGGTAAGCGAGAGACGCACGTGTTCCGCTTTGAGATCAGCGTGATGTTTAAGAGCATAGCCCCAAACCGGCACAGGGCAGGCCGTGCGGATTGCGGCCCCTCGTGGGTCGTCCATATTGACAAGGGCGCGCTTCCCGGCCTTCTTCCCTCCGGCCAATCCGGTAAAGAGTCTCAGCTTCGCTCCAAAGTACTCATCCATCGTGTGGTGAAAATCGAGGTGGTCCTGTGTCAGATTCGTGAAGACCGCCATGTCATATTCGCAGCCAGCAGTCCGGTCTAACGCAAGGGCGTGAGATGAGACTTCCATCACTGCGGCGGTGAGTCCGCGCTCGACCATCTTTGCCAAGAGTGTTTGGAGGTCGAGTGCCCCTGGCGTTGTGTGAGGGGCAGGAAGTGTTTCTTGCCCGATCTGGTACCCCACCGTGCCGATGAGTCCCACCCGTCGGCCAATCCGTTCCAGAAACGCTTTGCAGAGAAACGTCGTCGTCGTCTTTCCATTCGTGCCCGTCACTCCGATCATCTTGAGATGAGTGGACGGATCCCCATGAAACCGGCTGCCGAGAAGCCCGAGCGCCTTGCGTGAATCATTCACCCGCACGAACGGTATCGGCCCTGACACCACTGGCCCCTGCGCGACCACCGCAACCGCTCCGGACTTGATGGCTTGCTCGATAAATCCGTGTCCATCAACGCGCTCGCCCTTCACGGCGACAAAGAGGCTCTCACCCATCACTGCCCGCGAATCGTCCGTGATCGCATGGATCGGGCGATTCACATCACCACGTTGCTCCAAAACTTCGACTTCCCCGCGAAGCGCCTCGAGCAACTGTGTAAGCGTGATGGAGTCGCGCGCCATGACCCTTAGTGATCCTTCATCGCCAGTGCGATTTTCACAGTGTCGTCTCTGGAGACACCAAGATAGTTGAGTACCTGTTCCCCGACTCGCCGAAACACCGGCGCTGCCACGACCCCGCCCCAGGCTTCGCCTTGAGGCTCATCGACAATGACGATCATCGCCAACCGAGGAGACTCTGCCGGGACATACCCGACAAACGACCCCACAAATTGCGTAGAGGAATAGGCTCCGGTTCGCGGATCGATTTTTTGCGCGGTCCCGGTTTTGCCCGCCACGCGGAACCCAGGAATGGCTGCCTTCGTTCCCGTTCCATTTGTCACGACACCTTCCAACATCGTCGTCATCGTCCGAGCCGTGTCCGGCGACACGATTCGCCGCTTCACTTGTGGTCGCACTTCCTTCAGCAAGCGACCTTTCTGATCGCGCACTTCGGACACCACGTACGGCTTCATCATCACACCCCCGTTGGCGAGGGTCGCCACGGCCGACACCATTTGGAGTGGTGTCACTCCGATCTCTTGCCCCATCGAGATCGATGCAAGCGATCGGCGGCCCCAGTCTTTGGGTGTCTTCAAAAGCCCGCTCACTTCACCCGGCAGGTCGATCTCAGTACGTTGGCCGAATCCGAATGCCTGAAGATAGTGATAGA